>JAIFKY010000060.1 GCA_020049345.1 Anaerolinea sp. | reverse complement strand
CGTAGCACCCTGTCATGAAAGTGACAGTCACCTTAAAGGTGACTGTCACTTTATAATATGGGGCATGCCAATCACCCCACACGAATTCGTCAGCAAATGGAAGCGCGTTACGGCGCGCGAAAAGCAAACCTATCAGGAACATTTTCTCGATATTTGCCAACTGGTGAGCCATCAAACCCCGAACGATTACGACCCCACGGGCACGCGCTTTGCCTTTGAGATGGGCGCAACCAAGACCAGCGGCGGACAAGGCTGGGCAGACGTGGCAAAGCTCGGCTTCTTCGGTTGGGAATACAAGGGCAAGGATGCCGACCTCGAAAAAGCCTACGCTCAGTTATTGCTCTATCGTGACTCGCTCAAGAATCCGCCGCTGCTGATCGTTTCGGATATCAACCAGATCATCATTCGGACGAATTACACAAACCTTGCCACGCGGACAATTGTTCTGGGTCTCGACGACATGCTCAACCCTGAGAGCATCAAAATCCTCAAGACGGTCTTCTTCGACCCTGAGCAGCTCAAGCCGCAAAAGACCATCGAGAGCGTGACGCAGGAAGCCGCGAAGCAATTTTCGACGCTGGCGAATGTGCTGCGCAAGTTTGGCGAGGAACCGCAGGCGGTGGCGCATTTCCTCATCCGCTTGTTGTTCTGTTTGTTTTCGGAAGATATTGGGCTGCTGCCTGAAAAACTTTTCCCAAGGCTGCTGGAGCAGACGCGCCGCAACTCGAAGGATTTTGCCGAGGTCTTGCGGCAGTTATTCCGCGCCATGAATACGGGCGGATATTTCGGCGCGGACAAGATCCTGCATTTCAACGGCGGACTGTTCGACGATGACCATGTGCTGCAATTGGACAGCGACGCGATGGACATCATCAGCGATATTGACGGACTGGATTGGGGCGCGATCAAACCGTCGATCTTTGGCACCCTCTTCGAGCGCGGACTTGACCCCACGAAGCGTTCGCAACTCGGCGCGCATTACACAGGCGAAGACGATATCGTTCTGATCGTCGAACCCGTGTTGATGAAGCCGTTGCGGGATGAATGGGAGAAGGTAAAGAAAGAAGTAAGAAGTAAAAAGGAAGAAGAAAGAGCGGCGACGGGGAAGAAAAAGACTGCTTTGCAAAAGGAAATCAAAAGCAAGCTGCTCGGCTTTGCGGACAAGATCGCGGCGGTGAAGGTGCTCGACCCTGCCTGCGGAAGCGCGAACTTTTTGTACGTGGCGCTGCGCCTGCTGTTGGACTTGCAAAATGAAGTGCTGAACTTCTCGGATGAAATGGGCGCGGGCAGACCGTACATCACCGTGACACCCGCGCAACTGTACGGCATCGAGACCAACGAGTACGCCCACGAACTGGCGCAGATGACGATTCAGATCGGCTACATCCAATGGCTGAGAGATAACGGCTACGGCTTGCCGAGTGAGCCGATCTTGAAGAAGTCGAATAATATTGTGAATATGGATGCGATTCTACAAGTGAATAAAGTGACAGTCACCCCCGAAGCGACGGGTATCCCCAAAACCCAAGTGACAGTCACCTTTGAGGTGACTGTCACTTCGCCCACCGAACCCGAATGGCCCGCCGTGGACGTTATCATCGGCAACCCGCCGTTTTTGGGTGGCAATAAAATACGCGCCGAACTTGGCGATGAATATGTGGATGCTCTCTTCAAACTTTACGAAGGACGTGTACCCGCTTTTGCGGACTTGGTTTGTTATTGGTTTGAAAAAGCTCGCGCCATGATCGAAAGTGGAAAAGCAAAACGCGCTGGATTATTGGCAACCAATTCAATTCGCGGCGGTGTAAACCGCAAAGTTTTAGAGAGAATAAAAGAAACTGGCGATATTTTTTGGGCACAATCTGACCGAGACTGGATTTTAGATGGTGCGGCTGTAAATGTTTCCATGATTGGCTTTGATAACAGAAAAGAAATCAGCAGATCATTAGATGACCATCCAGTTGAAACAATAAATTCAGATTTAACAGCAAGGCATGATACAACTCGCGTGGTTAACCTAAAAGAAAATAATAGAATATGCTATATGGGCGCATCACCAAAGGGACCGTTTGATATTGATTTTCTATTAGCCCAGAAAATGCTCTCTGCCCCCATCAACGTCAATGGAAGACCAAATTCTGATGTTGTTCGTTTAGTTATAAGCGGAATCGATATTGTTCAAACTCCTCGTAATAAATGGACTATTGACTTTGGCGTAATGGATGAAGAAGATGCTGCTAAATATGAATTACCATTTGAATATTTAAAGAAACATGTTTATCCAATTCGATCAAAAAATCGTCGAGCCGCTTACGCCAAGAGATGGTGGCAATATGCAGAAGCGCGCCCTGGTATGCGTTCCGCTCTACAAGGTTTGAATAGATTTATCGCCACACCAGAAGTTGCAAAACATCGAATTTTTGTTTGGGTAAATTCAGAAGCCTTATGTAATCAGCAAGTTTTAGTATTTGCTAGTTCTGATGATTATTTTCTAGGAGTTTTGCATTCCAAGCTTCATGAAATTTGGTCTTTGAAATTGGGTACTTCACTCGAAGACCGTCCACGTTATACACCTACAACCACCTTTGAAACCTTCCCCTTCCCGTGGGCGCCAGGTCAAGAACCAAAGGATGATCCGCGCGTGCAGGGCATCAGTCAAGCCGCAAAGGAACTTGTCGAGCAAAGAGATCGGTGGCTGAATCCAGCAAGCCAAGTGACAGTCACCTTAAAGGTGACTGTCACTTTGGGATCAGGTGATACTTCGGGGTCGGGCGATACTTCGGGCGCATCGGAATCCGAAAAGAAAAAGCGCACGCTCACCAACCTCTACAACCAACGTCCCACCTGGCTCGACCTCGCTCACAAACGCCTCGATGAAGCCGTCTTCGCCGCCTACGGCTGGAAGAGTGATTTGTCCGATGAAGAGATTTTGGAGAAGCTGCTGGCGTTGAATTTGGAGCGAAGCAAAGGCAAGTGACAGTCACCTAAACCAAGTGACAGTCACCTTAAAGGTGACTGTCACTTTATGCACAGGAGCCCCCCATGCCCTACGCCCGAAAAGACCTGCTTACCTGGCAAAAAGGAATGTACTATCATATTTACAATCGCGGCGTGAGCAAATCCACCATTTTCCGCGAGGAGACCAACTATCTTTTTGTCATCAAAAAGATCAAGGAGTACAGCCAGGCGAACGACATCAGTGTGATTGCCTACTGTCTCGAACCGAATCATTATCACTTGTTTACCCGTCAGGATGGCGAGCAACCAGCGGGGAACCTGCCACAGTTCGTTTTCAACAGCTACACCAAAGCCCATAACAAAAAATACGGAGCCAGCGGAACTTTATTCGAAGGACGTTTCCACGCCAAAGTTGTTCAAACCAAAAGTCATTTATTGCATTTGTGCCGCTACATCCACGGGAACCCTGTCAAAGACGGCTTGGTTGCAGACCCCGCCGACTGGCCCTATTCCAATTACCTCGAATGGATCGGCGAGCGGGACGGCAAACTCGTTGACCGCGACTTTATCGAAAATCAATTTGGGAATGCGGAGGAATACAAAAAATTCCTCTTTGAATACTTGAAGTCCCGCCAGTTACCCGATGATGTGAAGATGTTTTTGGATGAGTTGGAGAAGTGATAAAACTCCAAGTGACCGTCACTTTTTTCACCTCGTTTCAAATCGCAGGGTGACAGTACAACTGGAATCATCCCTTCCTTCAATGTAACTCCAACGCATATCCACCACCCTGCCCTCGATAATGGTATTCCCATCCTTGTCGAAAATTACCACATACTCCCCCATGTGCGGGATATTGGTTTGGTCTTCAAAGAACCAGGCATCACCCACCCCTTCCTGAAGGATTTGAAGTTGATGCCTTACTTTTTGGTCAGACTGGGACATTTGAGCCTCCTTTTTCGTCAATTTTATATGAAGAACGGGGGTAATGCAGGTACTTATAAGCAATAGAACGTGAAATTCAACCAAGGAGTTTGAAAACTCCAGTAAGGATTTCCGAAATTCCAGTAAGGACTTTTGAAAGTCCAGTAAGGATTTTTAGGGCAAAAAGAGACGGTTTAACTGGAGTTAAACCGTCTTTTTACAGTCAATGGGCAGGATGAAAGGGTCTATTCTTCGACGGGGATCAGGTCTTCGGGATGTTCCTCATTCCAAAGCGCGATCATCTCGGCTTCGGTCTTGCCGATATTCTGGGAATTCAGCCATGTGCCGCGAAAGCCTGCGTTCACCTTCTTATCCAGTTCCCCGCTGACGCGCACGCCAATGTCAATCGAACCGTCCTTCTTGCCGATGGGTTCATAGCGCGTCCCATTGGGCAGGCGCACAATGCGCCCTGCCTTCAAGCCTGCTTCGACCTGCACGTCCAATTCAGCCAGTACCGCCAATACCGAGCCTTTGCTCTGGTTGGTGGCAGCTACAATGTTTTCGATGATGTCGTCCTGTGTCATGGTGTCGCCGAGAGAGATTTTTGGTCCATACGCCGCCCACACTTGAATTTTCTTTGCCATAACGTAATCCTCCTGAAATATTGTTGATGATGGTTGAGAGTTATCCCTGCCCGTTTGCGAATATATCATGGAGGAAACGATTGGCGCTAGGAAATATAAACGGGACTTTCCCCCACCCTCACAGAAAATATCATAATACGGGTCGAATGCGGGTCGCAGCGGCGCTCAAACGCTCAGACACACGATCAGGCATCTCGCCTTTACTGATAAACGCATCGGCGCCGACGGAAAAGGCAGCCTGCTCACGGGCAGACAAATGACTGATGAGTACCACGATGATCGTCCCGGGACAAGCCAGACGCAGTTCCGCCAGGGCTTGCACACCGTGATTGATCGGGAGCAAGTCCCATTCCAACAACAACATATCCATGCGGGTGGATGGGGCATTGGCTAATGTGACAACCCAATCGGCAGCCTCGCCAACTACTTTCATCTTCAAATCGAGTAATAGCAGGCGAAGCGCAGAGCGTTCTTCTGGTTTGGCATCGGCAATATATACGCGGGTCATGCACCCATCCTACAATAAATATCCCCAAGGCGTGACCCGCATCTGGGGGATATTCTTCTCCCCCACTTGGGGGAGGCTGAATCATTTTAGAAGCTTGGAAGTTAAATCCTTCCACAAAAAACAAGGGTTTTTACACGCGAAGTCGCAACGGTCGCCAAGAAAAAATTTACGTTCTTCACGCCTTTGCAAAAGCCTAAAGGTTGAAGCAAATAGACAGCTCAAAATTGAAAAACAATGGCTCTCGGAACTGGAATCTTACTTTTACAGGCAGGATTTCCCTACCAACTTTGTATATTGGTTCTAACAAAACTATTAAGAGAACCCTCCCATAACGCGGTAACATAAAACAGGTTTGACGCAATCCATATCAAACCATGATCAGTATCGAGGAGACATGAAACAATCTGTAAATCAAGTATTAAATTTCTTTAAAACCCACAAGTATGGCAGAATAAGCCTGATCCTTTTACTTCTTGGGCTAATCGCCGCTGGCGCGATGTTCATTCGCTCAATGATGCAGGAAAAGCCAGTTGCGTTGAGTGTGGTAGCGGCAGCCATCGCAGATGGGCAAGTGTTAAAAATTGAAGAACTTCAGGGCAGCGATACCGTGGTCATCCATTA
>JAIFKY010000050.1 GCA_020049345.1 Anaerolinea sp. | reverse complement strand
GCAACACTCCACGTATGTGGTAATTGGGCGATAGGAGATGGTGAAGAATGCAGAATGTGAAGAAAGAGAAGAAAAAAGCCGGTGACGGCAATGCTGTACCGAGATTATTTAATTAGAGGAAAATTATGCCAGACGTTAATCCATCACAGACTACTGTTCAGAAGCTCATCACTCCTCACGATCAGTTCATACGTGCTGTATTCAATACGCAGCGCTCGTATTACATTGATATTTATCAACGTGAATACAAGTGGAAGGATGATCAGGTAAAAACACTGCTCAATGATCTGGAAGTCCGCTTTGAGTTGGGTAAACGTGGCAAAGTTGCCCCAAAGGAAATACAACAAGATGTTCTTGAAAACTTTGAACCTTACTTTCTGAATACGTATTTAACACATACATCACCGACTGCAACCAGCATTGTTGACGGTCAGCAGCGATTGACTACGCTTCTATTGATGTTGATCAAACTGTATCGTATGCTCCTGAAAATCGAAGAAAACCCTGAATTGCAAAATAAGACGTTCAAACCAACAGCATTAAGTCCCCTGATTTTTGAAGCGGACGATTTTGGCGGCGCGACACGTTTTAAGATTTTCAACGCCAACAGAGACGCCCAATTACGGGCATTAGTAGATGGCGCAGACTTCAATGCTTCGGATGAGACCCAGAAAAGGCTCAAGGAAAATTATGTAGTGATAAGCACCTACTTTGACGCTTACTTCAAGGTGATAGCTGACTCTGATGAACTCGACCTGCCCAAACTCACCTATTACATTACTTATCTGCTTGATCGCGTCTCTATTGTTGAAATCCGCATTGAACGGCAGGACAACGTCGCCATGATCTTTGAAGTGGTCAATGATCGCGGGTTAGGTCTCAAGCCTTATGAGATTCTCAAAGGAAAGTTTATTGGCAATCTTCCTCAAAAAGAGAAAGAAGAAGCGAATGCAATTTGGGTGAAATTGCAGGACCTGTACTATAAAACAGAATTGAAGAACACGACCGAGTCGCGGATTGATTTGGATGATTTTTTCCGTATTTATTTCCGCGCAAAGTTCGCTAAAAACGAGAATGAATATGTGACTTTTGAACGCGATTATCATTACGAAATCTATCGCCGCGCTGACCTGCGTGCGCACTTTGGCGATTTTCGCGATCATTCAGCATTATTCGAGCGGATCAAGAACGAAATTCAATATTTTGCCACTTTGTATCAGGAACTCCGCTCGGATTATCAGAAAGGTAGGCCACATTTGCTTTATAACAAATTGCAGGACCAGAACCAACAGTATTTGTTGATTATGTCTGCTGTTAAGTTTAATGATCCTGAACGTGAAGCCAAAATCCGCACGATCTCAGCCAAATTTGACCAGTTGCATGTCATATTACGAGTCCTTGGAGCTTACGATAGCAATTCCTTTCAGCGAGTAGTGTATGCGCTGAACAACGATCTTCGCGATAAAAGTGAGGCTGAATGCCGCGAAATTTTTGACGCAGTTATTATTAAAACCCTGCAAGAGGAAGAACGGCTTGAAGAGCAATTCAATGGAAGTGTCTCGGATATCTTCACGTATGAACGCTTCAAAAACATCAGAAACAATACAACTAATTTTAGCAAGTATCTTCTCATGCGAATTGATCGCTGGCTGAGCGACTTATTGGATAAGCCCAGCTATTGCGACGAATCCGCCATTGAACTTGAAGACCGCTTCAACCGCTCCAACCGCAGGCGCTACGGCATGCATTTGGAACATGTTTACGCCCACAATGAATCCAATCGAAACTTATTCGTTGACCCTGTAACTAGTGTTGTGGACGCCGCACTGTTCGATCAAACCCGCAACTACCTAGGCATGGTTTTATTGCTAAAGGATTCTCAGAATATCAGCAGCGGCAATGATCTCTACAAAGACAAACTTGACGACTATGCCATGAGCGACATCATCTGGAATGAATTACTGGCTGGGAAAATCCCAGATGTTGATGCCAGAAAATTGCCCGCCCCTTTCCAAAATGCGGCAATTTCACATGATGCCAACGGCGCTTTTCCAAGAGAAAAGGTTGAGCAGCGCCAAAAAGTCTTCTTTGAAGCGCTGAAGGCAATTTGGGCTCAGGTATAAACCTGTATATAACGTAAAAGAAAAATATGACGGACGAATTTGTTAATCCTATTACATTAAGTTTTCGTTTGCTGGAGAGTTATAAAAATCTCCTGCGCGATACTCTGAAGATTCACGGTCTCACAGAGGCGGATGTCGAATCTGTACTAAAAACCGTGCAAGTGGATCGCGGTTTATATTTTTCCATTAATCGGAATTACAAGCAATCCATACCCTTTGCAGATTTTTCACGCCGCGAGAATTTATCTTCCGCGTTCCCTGCCTGCTTCCCGAAATTGACTAACCTTCACAGCCATCAAGAGAAAGCGATCCGCGCCATCATGGCTGGTTCGCATACCGTCATCTCCACAGGAACAGGAAGCGGCAAGACTGAATCCTTCCTCGTACCAATCATTGACTACTGCCTGAAGAATCCTGGCAAAGGAGTCAAAGCGCTCATAATCTACCCGATGAATGCTCTGGCAAACGATCAACTCCGCCGTCTGAGTAAAGCGCTCGAAGGTACTTCGCTAAAATTCGGCACGTTCATTGGTTCCACGCCTGAAACTCAAAAAGATGAAGTCATCGAACCGCTCGGCGAAAATCATCTTGTATACCGCGCGGAAATGCGCGCAAACCCGCCGGATATCCTCTTCACCAATTACGTCATGCTCGATTGGATGCTCACACGCCAAAAAGACTTGCGCATATTTCAGGATTCCGCTCAAGCGCTGCGCTTCGTCGTCCTCGATGAAATTCACACCTACCGCGGCAACAAAGCCACCCACCTAAAATATCTGCTCGCCAGATTGAAAGCCAACCTGGAAAATTCTCCGCTTTATATCGGAACCAGTGCAACCTTACGCGCGAATGCCTCGCAAAATTCCAAGATGGATGAGGTTGATAAATTTATCAAGCCATTGCTCGACATCGAAGAATATACACTGATCGAACCAGAGTATGAACCCGAGCAGGAAATTCAGTCAACCCCAATCCCGTCAGCGGTCTTTGAAGCGCAAGATTTGCTGGATTGGTCAATGACTCCCGATATAGATATGGGACTGCGCGCGCTTGGCTTGCTAACGGGAAAATTCTACTCTTCAATGTTGGATGATAAGGGAATGCGTTCCATATTTGAAGACCTGCAGCAGAACGAATTCCTGGTCCACATGCGGAAAGCGCTGGTCGAAAAGAACGCGCAGGGTTTTGGCGATCTGGTCAGTTTATTATCCGCGTTATCACCTGCTGGGAAAACAGTTCATTCCCCTGAGCGGATCGTCAAAGCGTATCTTAGCGCGGTTTCGTTCTTCAACCATTTGGATTCCAAACATCCAGTATTGGACTACCGCCTGCATTTGTTCGCGCGCAACATCAGCGGGCATTTGAAGATGTGTATCAAATGCCGCCAGTATCATTCGGGCGCGCAGGATTTTTGTCAGGAATGCGGTTTTCCGTTGTTTTATGTTCACAAGAACGACATCCGCAAATGTATTGGAAAGGTCTCTGGCAATCGTTTGAAGTGGTCGCTTTTAAAAGAAAGCGACGACCACAAAAATTCCTTTTTCACGCTTGTTGAAATACTCGACGATACTCCAGATGAAGGCATGAACTTCGATCACGAAGCGCCAGTCATGTCCGAGGAATTGTTGTTGAATTACGATCCATACGGCCGTCTGCGCCTTACTTTGCTGGAAGGCGTCAACAACGATAATGTATTCGAGAGCTCCATCCTCTTGATTGACCCGCGCGATGATCACGAATATCTGTATCAGTTTATCAAGTCCCTGCTGGTTGAACTGCCTCAACACAAAAAGAAGATTTTGGGATTCGTAGATAACCGCGAAAAAGCCTCTCAGTATGGCATGGTGCTGCGTCACGAATTTGCGTCCGACTTCTTCCTGGAGTTTTTGAAACTGTATTATCCGCATGAACGCAAATTGAATCTGGAAGATGCGTGGGAATATCTCAAAGGGCAAATCCCGCCAGAAGATGTCCTTGGCGAAGTCGAAAAGGAACTTTTCGAAGAATTCCAACTTTGGTATGCCCTCTTGATCAAAACTCCGCTGAATCGCCTGAACGCGCCAGCCGATCATCTGGTATTGAAGGCTCCAGAGGATTTTGATGAAGCCGAGCGCGAAGTTGTTGATGTCTTTCTGCGTGAAAGAGCCATTCAATTGGTTTACAGACCAGACAAATCGGAAAAGTACATCTGCTTCCGCACGTACTATGCTTCGCAGTTGAAAGGAATTCACGTCCGTACGGAGAATGCCTCAAAACTTCGTGAACATCCGAGTATTTCGCTGTCGCCTGAAGCCGAAGAGTACAGTGATCTTGTCAAAAAATACGATGGCAATGAAAAAGAAAGTATTCAAGATATCGTCAACCGCCTTGTTGCACGAGAAGTATTGATCGAAGGGCAAACCGCAGACGAAAAAACACAGTATTATCTTTGCCCGACCTCCATCGCATTTAATTTTCGACCCTCTGAATTTGATGATTATGAAGCGATGAAGAAAAATCTACTTCTTACGGCAGCTGTTCATAGTTCCGAGATCAAAGACCATGAACGCCGCGAAACTGAAAAACGCTTTCAGGATGGAGGTGTCAACTTTGTGATGGCAACCCCAACCCTGGAGATGGGCATTGATATAGGTGATCTGGAAGTGGTTTTGATGACAGGGATTCCGCCGTTGCCTTCCAATTATGCCCAGCGGGCTGGGCGCGCAGGGCGTGGAAAATCCAAATTTGCCATATCGCTCGCCTTCTGCTTTGAGACAAGCAACCACGATAACTACTATTTCCAATATCCCAAGCAGATGATAGACGGCGAAATCTCACCGCCTTCATTTAATCCTTCTAACGAAGAAGTCATCAAGAAACATTTCAACCCTCTTTTATTGACTGGCGAGCAAATCAAAGAAAAAGATTTGCTACGGCTGGTTCAGCAAATCCCCGATCAAAAGATTCGCGATGCTGCGAAGATATTGGGGCTAGATGGTGAGACCGCTCAAAAATTCTTATCGGAATTCATAAGCCAAATCCAAGGACGTCTTTCAGAACTTTCAACTGGGAATGTGCGCTCAAAACTCTATGCAAGCGGTTTATTTCCCGACTATGCTTTTCGCCATGACCAGATTCATGCAATCCCAGAAGGCAAAGCCAAAGAATTGGAAGATGAAAAATTCACTTCCACTCAAACCATAGAAGACTTGGCAATCTCATCCCGCGAACCGGAAATGGCTTACTATAAATTTGTTCCAGGAGAGGAAATCTTCATGGCAGGAGATGCCTACACTATCATCCCTGCCGGTAAGTATAACGAATTCAAAATTGCCGGGGAACAGCCAGTCAGAAGTTATGTTTATATCGAAGCCTCTAAAAAGGAAGGTTTTGCAAGCCGCAGCAAGGTGCGCAAGAAATATGAACTCAGTCAACGGTTTGAAGAGCCAGATGATTATCAGGCCGTGCAGGGAATTCTTGGGATTGCCTACCAACCAGAGTGTAATCTCCGTTTTTTGAACACAGGAAAAAAGGAACAGGATAAAACAACAAAATTCAATGACACAGACGTCGATTTTTTCATCGGCTATCAAGTTAAACGGCAGGCATTGATCCTGCGCTTCGACCGCGCGGTTTGCTCGAAAGAATCCTATTACCTGAGCCTATCTTCAGCTCTGGATCGGGAAATAAAAGATAGGTATGGATTGGATGAAAGTGAAGTGAAGGTTTTAGTTGACGCCCATTCTGCCCAAAACCCTGGCATGAAAGATAAATTCGTTTACGTAATATTTTATGATGCAACGGGCAACGGCAATGTTCCTTTCAAGGATATGTATATTGATTTTAGAAAGATGCTTGAAGGGGTTTATGAACGCCTGACCACCTGCACTGGAAATAACAGCGACAACTGCCCCAATGGGTGTTATCGCTGCCTGAAAAGCTATAACCTTCAGCAGTCTGCCCACCTAATCGAAAAAAGCACAGCTATCATGTTCGCTGGCTATCTTGCGGGAAAGAATCATTTTCTGCCATCGTTATCCCTGCCGGAAACCCCTTCTTTCCGCCCTGACTTGACCTTTGAAATATCGCTGAGCGGAAACATGATCACTTTAAAGTCGAAACAAATGTATACCGATCAAATTACAGGATCGCAGAATCAATCTATTTTCAATGTGATGATCAAAGCCATCAAAGCCGAATTTCAGGAAAACATGCAGGGATTGCTGATCCGCGCAAAACAAGACTATTTGGTTGACGCAATCGAGCGCGGCGAGATCAACAAAGACAAACAGGATTTCGCCCGCCTGCAATTCAACCTGCTGCGCTTCAAATATGTCAAAGCGGAAAAGGGATAACCACATGAAATGCCAGTTGATCCAAACCTCAAAAATTGCGGATACCAACCTTGCTGAAAAGGAAATGTTGGGTTTTCTCAAGAATTTGCCTGAAACCTGCTTCCTTTATCGCGAATTCAAACTTACTCCAGGCTATATTGAGCAGACAAAAGGGTTGGAGGAACAGCGCCCAGATTTTGTGGTTGTCAGTCCACGCTTAGGGTTGGTGTCCATTGAAGTTAAGGACTGGAATATCACTGCCAATAAATACGAATGGGCAGACCAGTATCAAGTCAAGAGAACGAATAAAAATGGCGAAGAGGAATGGTTGACCAACCCTGCTGAGCAGGCGTCCCGTTATTTACATGGGTTTATGGATCTACTCAAAGGCCAGGGATGTAACTTGTATGTTTCTTCCCTTGTAGCATTTCCAAAATTATCCCGCGCCGAGTTTGGAAATAGAATTTTAAATATTGAAGTCTTGAAAAACCCTCAAAGCAAATTCTATTTGGATTTGGACAAGGTAATTTTCAAGGAAGACCTGGATAAATTCACTTTGGATCCTGAAAAATTGCTGACAGGAATTCTTGCAAAATCCAATCGCTCTTTCAACTATTTGTCTAAAGAAGTTGAAAAGGCGAATCGCACACTGCTTCCATCTTCATTTATTGTCGGTGATTTTTCGAAAAGACAGGCTACTCAAAAAAAACTCCACGTTATATCCGACCAGCAAAGGGAGTGGATATTTGGAATTGATCGCAAGATGAATTATCTATTAGATGTTCCGGGAAGCGGCAAGACCAATGCGCTGATTTCCAGGGCAATCCATTTTGTAGATACAAGCCCGGTCACCAACTCAAAAGTGCTGATAACAACATATAGCGGAAACCTTGCCACCAACATCCGCCGAATCTTTGAACAAAAAATCCAGGATGAAAGTTCCCAAGCGAAATACACGAAGTCGATAGTCATTCAAAGCGTTCCCGATTTGCTTGAAAATGTTCTCGCGGTATTGTTTTCAAATAGCGAAATTGAGGAGCACCGAAAGGATGGAACTACTTTTGAAGAATGGGTTAGTACCAACGTTAGGAATATTTTGGAATTAGAACCTGATAAGTTTAAGGTTTTTGATGCCGTTTTCATTGACGAAATTCAAGATTTTGACAATTTTTATCTCCAGGTTATTGATCATTTTTTGAAAGAGAAAAATTATTTCTTCGTAGGCGATATTGGCCAAAAAATCTACGAACGTCAATATGATTTGCAGCGATTGGGAATCATCCCTTATCGTGTTGAACTGCCCAAATCCTATCAAATGTATCGAACGCCGAAACATATCGCAAAACTGGCTGTAGACTTTATATGGAAAGACCCCTATTGCCGCAATGATTTTGAGGAAAATGGCTATCGCAGCAATTTCAATTATTCCAATCCAGCAGATTATGTTGCTGAAATTTTAAAAACTAACGATCCATCTACTGAAATTATCACAAAGATCAAATCCTTTCTCGGTGCACGGTACGTTCACGACGATATTTTAGTTATCGGCTCTCAGGATTTGATCCGGAATTTGAATGCTAAATTACAACAGGAGGGCATTCCTAGTGTAATTGGCGAGTCGAAAAACGACGGATTTGTTGTTCTGATTGAGTTTCAAGAGGCAAAAGGTCTCGAGCGCGAGATTGTACTGGTTGCAGGAGTTGAAGACTTGTATGAAAAAAGCAGTCCGAAAGGTTTATTTTGGGAAGAGAGCCAAAAAATAAAAGAGGATGGACTGTCGCGTCGTAAGATTTATGTTGCGATCACCCGTACGATTGAACAACTGATCATATTCTATGAACAACCAACAAACCCTTTTATCGCTGATTTGCTCAAAGTCAATGAGGCGATTCTGGCAAAGCGCGGGTAAGAATTATGGCTGAATATAAATTTCAAAAGGAAGTCCGCGAAAAGGCTGAGCAATACGTCGCCTCCTTGTTGGCGTTCGGGTATTCTGCCAGAATACAGGAACATACATTCAGGGATTACACGGTGAAAGTATTTGTAGACAAATCCGGTCAGCAAATTGGCGATGTGATCATTTACTACAAGCCCAGTCAAAGTAAACACACGCTTGGAACACAGGAAATTAAAAATAAGGACACCATACCTGATCTTGAAAGAATTTGGCATGGCGGGGAATCTTCCTCCGAGGTAATCCCCCAGGTTGGATTTCGCGCCTATGTTGACGGCTCCTTTCTGGACGGGAAGATCGGCTATGGCGCGGTGATCTTGCAAGACGGTAAAGTTTTACAGGAGTTTTCAGGCTGTGTCAGCAATGAAGCCGAAAGTTTAATGTCCATGCGTCAGGTCGGTGGTGAGATCCAGGCCGTATATCAGGTGTTGGAGTGGGCGCTGACAAACAAAATCTCAGAGATCGAAATATTCTTTGATTATGAAGGACTTGAATTCTGGGCAAATGGCTCTTGGAGAGCAAAGAATCCCCATACTGAAAAATATCAAACGTATATTGCCAAATCCTCAATACAAATTAAATGGCAAAAAGTCAAAGGACACAGTGGCAACCGCTGGAATGATCGGGCTGACGAATTGGCACGACAAGGAGCCAGCGTGGAAAAATCGACTCCCAAGGACTTGCTCGCCGAGCTTGAAGATCAATCCCAGTCGTTTGTTGCCTTTCTCTCTTCCATGGGTATCGCGGCCTATTTTGAGAAGATTTATAACGGACAACATTCCCGCATAATATTTACCAGCGCGGCAGGTAAAAACATACTGGATATTTACAATACCCCAAAAGTACATCTTGACCCCAAGTGGCATAATTTTTCGGACAACGCATTAAAGGAAACGGTCAAAAACCACTGGTCTGTATTTCGACAGGACGAAACGCAACACGATAAAAGAATTTTACCAAGCGATGCCTTGGGAGATATTGAAAAACATTTTGAATCTTTGCGTCCCTATAAGGACTTAAAGTTTGACTTTATTGATCTGGCAAGAATTGTTGAAAAGATTGGCGCAAAAGAAAACCATCCTGTCCCGAGTACAGATGAAATGCGCTACAGTTTTGAATTAATTGAAAAAACATACATTCAACTTAATGGAGACGGTCATGGAAAACATTGAAGAGTTAAAGAAAACCGCTGAGAGCCTTCGCAAGCAGAATAAACTTACCGAAGCAATCGCAATTTATGAAAAACTATGGCTCGAACATCGAGATAGTTGCAACGAGTGGGTCGGATGGGGATATGCTTTCTCCCTGCGTAAAATGAAGAATCCCTCTTTGGCTTTTCAAGTTGCGCAACAAGTATACGAAAAATGGAAAGACTTTGCCCCTAACAACGGCGTGTTGGCGTGGTGTCTATACGATTTGGTTATTAACAAAGACTCCGAAGAAATTAAGAAAAATGAATCCGATTATTTTCAAGCAGCGAGCAGAATTCTTGCCCTTGTTCCACAAGATAAGTTTTCCGCGTATGCGAAAACTGTGTTTAAGGTAATTGAATATTTGGAAGAAACGCGAAACATTCTGCCAGCAGCAGATATTAATACATGGCTTGATAGGTTGGATAAGTCAAAACTCAGCACGGAAACATGGGAAGGCAAGGACGATAAAGGGCGACCTATGACGCACGCTTCTGACCTCGAGAAGTGGTATGCCAAGAAGTGCAAGGCATACTACGAGTTGAAAAGATTTCAAGATTGTATTGATACCGGGCAAGAGGCGTTCTCTACTCTTTCAGCATTTCACTATCACTATGATAAATGGATTAGGCGCGATATGGGACGATCATATGGAGAAGTTGGTAATCCTAAAGAAGGTATTACACTTTTTGAGAAATTTATGGATGATCGTTCCGAATATTTTATTTATTTTGAGGCTGCAACTTTGTATTTCCAAAATAATGAAATAGAAAAATCTCTGAAATATTTGGCTCAATCTGCTTTGGTTCGACATGAACTGGAACACAAAGTAAATCTTTTTGCATTTATTGGCAAAGTGCTTCTTCAAAAAGGAGAAAAGGATTTAGCTTACCAGCATATCTTGCTTTCGGCAAAAATAAGAGCGGAAAAAGATTGGAAAGCTCCAGGCGATCTCCAATCGTTGCTTGAAGAAGCAGGTATGGATGTAAATACCTCGCCATCATCCAGAGATTTAGAAAGATCATTGGAAAAATATTGGCAATCTCTGATGTATTCAGAGAAGAGGCAAGATATTGGTACAATAAAAACAATTGTCCCGCCTGGGAAATCAGGTTTTATCGCCACAGGCGGCAATCAAGAATACTATTTCCGCATGAATGAGTTTCGGGGAAATTCGGCTTCTCTTAAGCCTGGCATGAAAGTATCTTTCTATATCACCCCAAGTACTGAGCCGGGCAAGCGAGATACCGCAGTCAACATTACTTTAGTGAAAGAATAGCTCACACAAAGGTTGAATTCTAATGAGCCAACTCGAAAATAAAAAATCCCCGCTCGAACTCCGCACCGAACTGCACAAGATGGTGGTCGCCGATCTGCTCGGTCCCGCAGGCGGCGAAGATGAAACGGTGGATGAACAGAATGTCCGCTCGCGCTATGTGGTCGGTCTGCTTGCGCCCAAGGGGCAGTCCGTTTTGCCCGATGAAGAAGACGAAGAACTGTCAGTCGCAGGCACAGATACACAGGATGGCAAACCTTCATCGCCCATTCCGTCTGTGCCAACCATGCTGCCATCCTCCATGGGATTCACCTTCTCTGTCTCGGCACAGGCAGAGGCAATTCAAGTCATTGCGCGTTGGGGGCATTATCGCCGTTCACGCAGTGAAGTCCTCAAGGATGATAAAGGCGAGTTCAAACTCATTTGGAAGCGGCAACAGATCGAAGCGCAGTCAGAACCGATCCCGCTTGCGGTGGGCAAGATCAAAGCCTGGAGTCCCAGCCAGGATTTTCCCGATATCCAGGTCAGCGGTCTCATGCGTAAATATGCCGGCACATGGACGGTCACGTTGTTTTTGGTCAACGGGCAGGAAGAGCCGAAGACCAGCAAAGACGAAGCCTGGGTCTTTCAACCCGAACTCATCGCGCGCCATCCCGCAGGCGAGTCCATTTTTGTCCAGCGCCAGATCAACGTCAACCTCACCGAAGACACCGAAACCCAAGCCATGTCCATGAGTTACAGGCGGCAGGTCGAGTTTGCGGTCGGTCACGGTGTTGGCATCCACGCCGAAAAACACGCGGGCGAATGGGATCGCGCCTACGAAATCCGCACCACCGTCATCCCCGCCTATGAAGTCGAGCAGGTCGATGCCCCCAGCGTCAGCGAAATCCCCGCGCTCGAAAAAGTTCAACTCGATATGTCCGCGCTTGCAAAACTGGATGGAAATGGATTCGTCTCTGCCCTCATGCCTTTGGCGGATGCCTATGAGGAGTGGATTCGCGAACAGGAAGCCGTCGCCGCTTCGCCCACGCCCGATCTTGTTCCCTATATCCAATCGGCCTTAGCCTCGCTGGAAACTTGCCGCACCACCCTCAGCCGCATCCGCGACGGAATCAACCTGCTCGCCTCAGACGAGAAAGCCGCCGAAGCCTTCCGCTTTGCGAATCAAGCCATGGCACAGCAGCGCATCCGCACCATCTACACGCGCGAAGTCCGCCAGAAAGAGAATGTCAAAGTTGAAGACTACGACATCCCAAAGAACCGCTCATGGCGTCCATTTCAACTGGCGTTCATGCTGCTCAATATCCCCGCGCTGGTAGACCCCACCCATCCCGACCGCATTGACCCCACCTTCGCCAAAGCCGACCTGCTCTGGTTCCCCACTGGCGGTGGAAAGACCGAAGCCTATCTGGGCGTTGCCGCATTCACGATGGGCTTGCGCCGTCTGCAAGGCGATATGGACGGTTACTCAGGCGCGGCTGGCGTCACGGTCATCATGCGCTACACATTGAGATTGCTCACCCTGCAACAATTCCAACGCGCCACAGCGCTCATCTGCGCCTGTGAATTATTGCGCCGCGCCGATGAAACCAAATGGGGGACAGAACCTTTCCGCATCGGCTTGTGGGTCGGTCAAAAATCCACACCCAACTGGACAGAAGACGCCGCCAAAGCCATCCGCCAGGATCACGGCATGTGGAGCGGACTCGGCAGCAAAGGCACGCCCATCCAACTCACCAACTGTCCGTGGTGCGGAAAACCCATCGGCGCAAACGATGTCAAAGTGGAATTATTCAACGCCGGGCGCGGACGCACCATTCAACATTGCAGCGATCCGCTGGGAACCTGCGCCTTCTCCAAACGCCAATCTCCCGATGAAGGCTTGCCCATCGTGGTCGTGGATGAAGAAATCTATCGCCGCCTGCCCACGCTGCTGATCGCCACCGTTGATAAATTCGCACAAATGCCCTGGAAGGGCGAAACGCAAATGCTCTTCGGCAAAGTCAATGGCTATTGTCCGCGTCACGGCTGGCGCTCGCCGCAAGTGGAAGATACCGATAGTCACCCCGCCATAAAAAGCAACGCCGAGAAATTCCCCGCAGTCAAAACCAAACCATCCAATCCGCTGCGCCCGCCTGATCTCATCATTCAAGACGAACTGCATTTGATCAGTGGTCCGCTTGGGACACTAGTTGGCTTGTATGAAACTGCTGTGGATCGCCTGTGTTCTTGGGATTACAAGGGCGTGCGCGTGCGACCGAAAGTGATCGCATCCACAGCTACGATCCGCCAGGCAAATAAACAAGTCCATAATTTGTTCCTGCGCGAAGTGCAAATCTTCCCGCCCTCTGGTTTGGATGCAGGCGATAACTTCTTCTCGCGCCGCCGCCCCGCAGGACCCGCCGCCCCCGGGCGTTTGTATCTGGGAATCTGCGCGCCCGGCACACGCATGAAGACCATTCTCATCCGCGCCTATGTTGCCTATCTCTCTGCCGCGCAAAAACTCTACAACGAAAACGGCAAACACGCCGACCCGTGGATGACGTTGGTGGGCTACTTCAACTCCATGCGCGAGTTGGGCGGAATGCGCCGCGTCACCGATGACGCTGTCCGCACCCGTTTACGCACCATGGATGAGCGCGGTCTCGTCAAGCGTTTCATTGAGCCTGATCGAATTGAAGAACTCACCTCCCGCAAATCCGCAACGGATATTCCGCGCATTTTGGATCGACTCGAAAGTATCTTTGAACCGCCCGTGGAAGGCAGGAAAAATCCCAAAGCGGCGCCTTACGATGTGGTGCTTGCCACGAACATGATTTCGGTCGGTGTCGATGTCAATCGTCTGGGGCTGATGGTCGTTGCCAGTCAACCCAAAGCCACCTCCGAATATATTCAAGCCACCAGCCGTGTCGGTCGCGCCTTCCCTGGCATGGTTTGTACTGTCTACAACTGGGCGCGTCCGCGTGACTTGAGTCACTTTGAACGCTTCGAACATTATCACGCTACATTCTACAAACAAGTCGAAGCCTTGTCCGTCACCCCATTCTCACCGCGCGCGCTCGATCGTGGATTGAGCGGCGTGTACGTCTCACTGGTGCGCCTGCTGGAAACAGAGTTCAACAAGAACGAGAATGCGGGCAAAGTTTCCTGGCCCCACGACCTCATCTCCGCAGTGGAAAAAGAGATCAGCCACCGCGCAGGTGTTGTGGCTGTCAAAGGAAAGACCGAAGACCTTGTGAAAGCCATGCTTAAATCCCGCCGTGATGAATGGCAGAACAGGGCTTCGACCACATTAGATGGCGGCGTCCTGTCCTACAATAAATATGGCTCAGATCGCGCCGTGCCGCTGCTCAAGCAACCAACAGAAGAAGCCGAGACCTTGTTCTTCTGTTTGAATTCATTGCGCGATGTAGAGCCGCAGATCAAGTTACTGCTCAACGATCACGACATGGATAACAAACCCGACATGAAAATCGAAGAAAATATCGCGCAAGAAGGAGGGGAATAAATGGAAAAATCAAAGCTAATAACCCGTGTCGGTGAAGTGCGTCCGAGTCAATTGATGTTCACCTATGGTGTTGGCGCGCTGGTTGACCTGCCAAAATTATCCGTGATCGTATCAGGTCTCGATGATTGGCAACTCAACCCCGAATACTGCCACACGATCGCGGAAAGCCGCTTGTTGCAGGCGGTTCAATTCCATTTGCAACATGTCGAGCGCATGGTCACACCGCCGCTGGTCGTGGATGAAAGCGGCGATACCAACCCTGATTCGCCAGCGTTTTATGCGGGTGTCCCTGTTGCTACATTCCCGCGCTGGATGGTTTGTCCGCGCTGTAGGTTGCTTGCACCTTTGAGTTCCAATTTATTCAAGTTGGATTCCTCCCAGTATCATCCCGATCAAACTTGTTATCGTCATACCACTTGCCTGGCGAAAGGCGCGCATGAACCCGAAGTCATCCCAGCGCGCTTTTTAGCTGCCTGCGAAAAGGGTCATCTCGATGATTTCCCCTGGGTCGAGTTTGTCCATCGTGAAAAAGAAAGCATCTGCGATTCACCACAGTTAAGGTTGTTCGAACGCGGGCCTTCGGGTGAGGCGCGCGATCTTGAAGTGCGCTGCGAAACCTGCAAAAAGAACCGCCGCATGTCCGATGCCTTTGGCATGGAAAACCGCAAGCATTTACCTTTGTGCCGTGGGCGTCGTCCGCATTTGCGGGATTACGATGTTGAAGAATGTGTTCATCAAATCCGCCCGATCATTTTGGGCGCGTCCAATACCTGGTTCCCTGTTTCTTTGAGCACCATCGCAATTCCAGTTTCTGCTGATATGGTCATGCAACTGGTGGAGGAGAAATGGGCAAAACTCAGAAACGTGACGGGCATGGAAATCATCGCATTCCTGCGCAGCACAGGCGATCTTGGCAGGCTAAGTCAATATTCCGATTCAAAGATATTTGAAGCGATCCAAGCCTATAAAAATCAGGAACAGCAAAATGGCTCCACGCGAAAAAAGCCCGACCTGAAAACGCCCGAGTGGAAAGTCTTTATTGAACATGATTCCAATCTGAACGATGGCGAAAATTTCAAGCTGCGCGCAGTTCCACCACCACCCACAGCGGCGGGCTTCATCAAGCAGGTTGTCCTCGCTGAACGATTGCGCGAAGTGACTGCTTTGGTTGGTTTCACTCGCATTGATTCAGGCGGCGGCGAACAGGATGATCCCGAAATGGATATTCCAACTTCCACTGCCCCGCTTGCCCGCAATTCCCCAACCTGGGTACCCGCTAGTGAAGTCCGCGGCGAAGGGATTTTCATCCAGTTTGATGAAGAGCGGATTCGCACCTGGCTAAATAAAAAGGAAGTAAAAGAAAGAGACGCGCTCTTCTTTGAAGCGCATAAAAAATGGTGCAAATCTCGCGGGATTGAAGAGCCTGAAAAGTCCTATCCGGGCATGAGATATGTTCTGCTTCATTCCTTCTCTCACGCCCTGATGCGCCAACTCTCCCTGGAGTGCGGCTACGCATCCGCGAGTATCCGCGAAAGAATATACTCATCCAGTTCAACGGCAGGTGACCAACCCAGTATGGCTGGCATCTTAATCTACACATCCGCGCCTGATAGTGAAGGTACATTGGGAGGCTTGGTTAATCTCGGCGAAACTGACTCATTAGGTTTGCACATCATCCACGCATTGGAAAATGCCATGTTGTGTGCGAACGATCCGCTGTGTGCTGAGCACGCGCCGAGCCGCCAGGGTCACACCGTCCACGCTGCAGCATGTCATGCCTGCCTTTTCTCACCTGAAACATCCTGCGAACGCGGCAACCGCTATCTAGACCGTTCCACTTTGGCAAAGACTGTTGAAATAGACCAGTTAAGTTTCTTTGATTAGCCATGAAAAAACTCACTGTCCACGAAATTGTCATTCGATTTGTTGAGGATCTTCCCAACGAGTACATTAGCCGCGCAGCGACTTTTTTGCAAAAAGAAACGCTGCTGGATTTTGTGCGGATCGCACATCGTCTGCAATCTGCCATACCCCAAATTGAAGTCCAGGAAAAAATCCGCTCCTTCGTGGATGATTGGTCAAAAGTGGATAACGCCCCATCTCCTGCTGAGATGTCTTTGTTGGTAACTGCGGTTGCCTTCGCCCTCGATCATCAGCGTCAAAAGCAATTCATCGAATTGACCTGGACTGGGCCGAAAACACAAAATATTAATCTCAGGCGTACAGACCAAGCCTTGATAGAACTGATCAACTCGGCAAAGAAAAGAATC
>JAIFKY010000253.1 GCA_020049345.1 Anaerolinea sp. | reverse complement strand
CTTCGGGGTTATCGTCCGCAACGTAATCAGTCCGTCCATCCCGCCGCAGGAAGAAAAGCACCAGAGCAAGCAGAATCAACGCCCCAATACCGAGCAAAATCCCTGTTAGAAATTTATCCTGTTTCATAAAGTGCCTCCGGATTGAATTCATTGTATGGGGTTCAGGGGTTAAAAGCAAGCAAGGTATAATCCCGACCATACATACCTTAAATTTATAAATGTTCAAACAGCCCAAGAGATTTATGAAATCAGAAAAAATTACCCGTCGTGACTTTTTACGTATCAGTATGCTTGCTGTCGGCAGTGCGTCGCTGACTGCCTGCGCCGCGCCATTCATGAACGCATCAGGCGATGAACGCCCCAACTTCCTCATCATTCTCACCGATGATCAGCGGTACGACACCATGCAATACATGCCGCTGACAAAAGCGCGGATTTTCGACGAGGGCGTTACTTTCAATCATGGGTACGCCACCACGCCGCTCTGTGGTCCCAGCCGGCGCAGTCTTTTGACCGGCATGTACGCACACACGCACGGCACGCTTGACAATGCCAATGAAGATTTTACGGAAAAAACTTTTATTGACTATTTGAAAGAGGAGGGATATTACACGGGGCTGGTGGGGAAATATGCCAACACCTGGAAGGGAGACCCGCGCCCGGAGTTTGATTATTGGGTATCCTTCGCAAACGGCGAAAGCCGATACAACAACCCTGGGTTGAACGTCAATGGGGAATGGATTCGTTTTCAAGATAGATACATCACAAATGTATTCGGCGAGTACCTGTTGGATTTCGTTGAAAAGGCAGACAAAAAAAGCGATCCGTTTTGCCTGTTTTTTAGTCCCAATGCGCCGCACGAACCCGCTGTTCCCGCAGATCAGGACAAACTCACAGACCTGATCCTGCCCGAAAGATTGCCAAACTTCAACGAAGAGGATGTATCGGACAAACCAAACTGGTTATCGAAAGACCCCACGCTGACAGATGAAGACATCGCAGATCTGGATGAATTCAAGCGCGCCCAAATTTTGACCCTGTTTTCCCTCGACCGTGTGATTGACGCGCTGCTCACCCAACTTGAAGACAAAGGCTTGCTGAACAATACGGTGGTCATCTTTCTTTCTGACAATGGAAAATTTTGGGGCGAACATCGCCGCGCCACCAAGAATAGCGCGTACGAGGAAGCGACCAGAATCCCGTTTGCCGTGCGCTACCCGCCGCGTGCACCGACGCCGCACGCGGAAGAACGCGCAGTGGCAAACATAGACATCGCGCCAACCCTGTATCAACTGGCTGGCATTCCAATCCCTGCCAAGGTGGATGGGGAATCTCTGGCGGGTTTACTGCAAAACAAAAGCAAGGAAAACTGGCGCGAGGGAATTCTGATTGAAGGCTGGCCCGGCAGAGGCGTGTATGCCGCCTACCATACGGGAAATTATGTGTACGTGGAAACCGCGGGCGACAAATCTGAATTTTACGACCTGCAAAAAGACCCGTACCAGATGGATAACGCAATTGACAACCCTGAGTACCAACCCCTCATCGAACAGATGCGGGGCAAACTCGCTGAACTACGGTCGCAGAATATCAATTCCACAGGCGAAGATGGGGAGTAGCAATTTTTCATCCGCAGCATACCACGCGCTAATCAAACCGACGGGCGCGCGCTGCAACCTTGACTGTGCGTATTGTTTCTACCTATCCAAAGAGGAACTGTACCCCAACAGCAATTTCCAAATGTCGCAGGAAACCCTGGATCAATACATCCGCCAATTGCTCGAATCACACCCGGGACCGCAAGTTCCCATCGCCTGGCAGGGCGGCGAACCAACGCTAATGGGCTTGGATTTCTTCCGCCATGCGGTTCGGATTGCTGATCGACATAAACAGCCAGGGCAGGAAATTCAACACAGCATTCAAACCAACGGAGTTCTGCTCAACGACGAGTGGTCGGCTTTTTTCCATGAGAATAATTTTCTGGTTGGAATTAGCATTGATGGACCCGCCAAACTGCACGACGCGTACCGCAAAGATAAGGGCGGGCAGTCAAGTCACGCCCGCGTGATCAACGGGCTGAATTTTCTAAAAAAGCATCGCGTTGATTACAACATCCTGTGTACCGTCAACGCCGTCAACAGCCTGCAACCCTCAAAAATTTACCGCTATTTCCGCGATGAATTGCAAGCGCAGTACATTCAATTCATTCCCATTGTGGAGCAGGTTCAAAAAAATACCTCGGTCAAGGCTGAGCAATGGGGAAGGTTTTTAATTGAAATTTTCGACGAATGGGTCAGGCGGGATGTAGGCAAAGTTTTCATCACCCTGTTTGAAGACGCGCTGGCAAACTGGGCGGGACTGCCCGCCGGCACCTGTGTCTTCAACCCCACCTGCGGGTTGGCTCTGGCGCTTGAACACAACGGAGATTTATACGCCTGTGACCATTTTGTAGAACCAAATTACCTGCTGGGCAATATCCACAAAAAACCGCTTGGCGAGTTGGTTTATTCCAACACCCAGCAAAAATTTGGGCAGGCAAAACAAACGACACTCCCGAAATACTGCCGCGAATGTTCGGTGCGCTTTGCCTGTCATGGCGAATGTCCAAAGAATCGTTTCATCGCCGCACCCGACGGCGAAGCAGGATTAAATTATTTGTGCGAAGGATATAAAAGTTTTTTCCAGCATATTGACCACCCCATGCGCTTTATGGCAAACGAACTGCAAAACCGCCGTTCTCCCGCCAATGTAATGTCTCATCTGCATTCAAGCCAAAAATAAAAAGGAGTTTTTCATGACCACACCCGCCTCTCACTGGGATTTGACCAACGTTTACCCCTCGCTCGAATCCAAAGAATTTAAGTCCGCCGTCAAAAAATATAAATCCATGCTGGATGAAATGGATGTTTTTTACAAAAAAGCCAGCAAGGCTGATTCAAAGACCGACCCGAAAAAACTTGGCAAATTGCTCGGCGAGTCTGTAGATCGTTTCAACGCGCTCTTTGAACTCTCCAACACCATCCTGCCCTACATCGAATCCTTTGTCACCACCGACTCGCGGGACAAAGTTGCCATGCGCGCCCTCTCAGAATTTGAGCAAATGTCTGTGCAGGCGCACATCCTCAACACCAAATTTCAGGCGTGGATCGGCAAACTGGGCAAAGCCGCCGTGAAGAAAGCCGCCAAAACAAATGCATCGGCAAAGGCGCACGAATTTACGCTCAACGAAAGCGTCGATCAATCCAAATACATGATGAGCGAAGCCGAGGAAATTCTCGCCGCCGAACTGACCCTGAGCGGAGGCAATGCATTCGGCAAATTGCAGGGAACGTTAACCTCGCAGCTTTCCGTCGCCTTTGAACTGGGTGGAAAAACTGATAAATTACCCATGCCCGCGCTGATCAACCTGCGCTCGCACCCCGATGAAGATACCCGCCGCCGTGGCTACGAAGCGGAGAATATTGCCTGGGCTGGAGTGCAGGAAACCCTGGCAGCCTGCATGAATGGCGTCAAAGGCGAAGCGCTGACGCTCAACAAAAAGCGCGGACGCGAAGACGCAATCCACGCCGCCATTGATAATTCGCGCATGGATCGCGCCACGCTCAACGCCATGCTCGGCGCAATGAAAGATTCATTCCCCATGTTCCGCAAGTATTTCAAGCACAAAGCCAAATTGATCGGCAAGGAAAAACTCGCATGGTGGGATATTTCTGCGCCGATGGGAAAGACCGACAAAGTGTATTCATTCGAAGAAGCGCGTGATTTCATCGTCAGCAACTTCAACCAATTCTCGCCGGAACTCGGCGCCTTCGCCCAACGCGCTTTCGACAACAACTGGATCGACGCCGAACAACGCGAGGGCAAGCGCGGCGGAGCATTCTGTATGGGCGTGGCGGGAGTCAAAGAAAGCCGCATCCTCTCAAACTTCGACGGTTCGTTTGATCAGGTTGGCACGCTGGCGCATGAACTGGGTCACGCCTTCCACAACGAATGCGCCTATCAGGCGGGCAAGACCGAACTGCAACAATCCACGCCCATGACTTTGGCTGAAACTGCATCCATCATGTGTGAAACGATTGTGACTGAAGCCGTGCTAAAGCAGGTGACTGATCCGCAGGAATTGCTGGCTGTTCTCGAAGCGCAAATCAACGGCGCCGCCGCAGTGGTGGTGGATATTTACTCGCGTTATCTCTTTGAACAAGAAGTCTTTGAACGCCGCGATAAATCTGAACTTTCTGCCGATGACTTGAACGACATCATGGAACGCGCACAGAAAGCCACCTACGGCGACGGGCTGGATGAACGCTTCCTGCAAAAATTCATGTGGACTTGGAAACCGCATTATTATTCCCCAAACCTATCTTTCTATAATTTTCCCTACGCTTTTGGCTTACTCTTCTCGACGGGTTTGTACGCCATCTATCAAAAACGCGGCGCAGACTTCGTGCCTGATTACAAGAACCTGCTCGCATCCACAGGAGAGGAACGCGCCGCAGAACTCGCGGACCGCTTTGGGATTAACATCCGCACCAAAAAATTCTGGGCGGATAGTTTGGCAATCATCGGCAAACAGGTCGAAAGGTATTGCGAGTTGTAAAATTAGTAAAAAGTAATAAGTAAAAAGACCTCCGAGTTCTTCGAGAACTCGGAGGTCTTGCTTTACGATCTATGCACTGAACGCCTGGATTCCCGTCTGCGCCCTGCCTAAAATTAGCGCGTGAATGTCATTCGTGCCTTCGTAGGTGTTTACCCGATTCCAAATTCATCACATGACGGATGACATGATATTCGTCAGAGATGCCGTTGCCGCCGTGCATGTCACGCGACATGCGCGCGATCTCCAGCGACTTGCCGCATGAATTACGCTTGACCAAAGAGACCATCTCAGGCGTGGATCTATCCTCATCCATCAAACGCCCAACCCGCAAGACACTCTGCAAACCGAGCGTAATTTCGGTCATCATATTCGCCAGTTTCAATTGAATAATCTGGTTCGCCGCCAGCGGACGCCCAAACTGCGGACGATCCAGTGTGTATTGCCGCGCCGCGTGCCAGCAAAATTCCGCTGCGCCCAATGCGCCCCAGGCAATTCCATAGCGAGCCTTGTTCAAACAGCCAAACGGGCCTTTCAAACCCGCAACATTTGGCAGCAGGTTTTCATCAGGTACAAAGACTTCATTCATCACAATCTCGCCGGTTGAACTGGCGCGCAGGCTGAACTTGCCTTCGATCTTCGGGGCGCTTAATCC
>JAIFKY010000096.1 GCA_020049345.1 Anaerolinea sp. | reverse complement strand
AGCGGAAGCATGGTGTTTTTCGGTTTGAGCGTTGCCGCGTTGATTTCCATTACTTATCTTTTACAGGCGCTGGCAAAAAGCCTGGGCGAATCGCGTGAATCTCTCAGCCGTGAAAAAAACCTCAGCCGTTTGCTGCGTATGATCAGCAATATTAACCAATTGATCATGCGGGAACAGGATCAGGAAAAACTTCTTTCCGGGGCATGTGAACAGCTTGTCTCCGGACGCGAATATCCTTTTGTTTGGATCGGCTTATTGGAAGCGGATGGTATCACGCTCAAACTTGTAGCGTCTGCTGGCGAGTCGTTGGATTCTCAATCGTTTACGATACGGCTTGACCAAAAAGGTATCCTATTCTCCTGCGCGGCAATGGCAATTCATTCCCGCAAATATTTTCTGGTAGATGCGTTTTCCGAAAATGATCTGTGTCAGGCTTGTCCCCGTCGCGGGAAGTATCCAACACGTTCTGTGATCGCATTGCCGCTCCTGAGGGATGGGCGCGCGTTTGGCGCTCTGGTGGTGGATCATGTTCTGTTGACTGGGGTATTTGATAATGAAGAAACCCAACTTCTTCAGGAATTGGCCGATAATTTGGCGTATGCTCTGGGAAATCTTGAAGCAAACAAGCGATTGCAAACGTATGCGCGCCATCAGGCGCTTCTGAATGAAATCACACAAAACGCGCTTGAAACGATCAATCTCGAAGTCATGCTTAAAAAGTTTATTGCCGGGTTTGAAAAAGCCTTTACCGCAGACGGATACTACATCGCGCTCTGGGATGAGGACAGGCAGTTGCCAGTTCAATTTATTGCTTCAGACGGGTTTAAAGATTCTTTTTCTGATTCGCTCACCAAAGTTGATATAAGCGATGAAATGTTCTGCCAATCCATTCTTGATTGCGGTCACGCGCTGGTGGTGGAAGATATGATGAAGACGTCTTATATCAGCCCGCATGTTGCTGCTTTATTTCCGACTCGCTCTGCGTTGGGCTTGCCTCTTATTGCAAATAGCCAGAAACTTGGCGTACTGGTGATTGGCTTTTGCGAAGCGCATCAATTTACGCCCGATGAAATTGAATTGGGTGAACAGGCATCCAGACAGATTGCCCTTGCCATTTTGAAGGCGCGTCTTGATGACGCAACACATGCCAAAGCTACCGAATTGGGACGTCTGTACGCCGCTGCGCTGGATATGTCTTTCAGTATGATAGACCCACCCGCCTTGCTCCAAAAACTTGCTCACCACATGACTGATGCATTGGACGCTACGAGTGGAAATATCGTGTCTGTTAGTTTTATCGATTCTGCCATGCATGTGGTTGCAGAATATTGGGATGATGAAGCCGCGCCTGCGGAAAGGCAATCAGACCTGAATGTGGCTTTTCCCATCATTGATTATTCAACCATCATGGATGCCATGGTGGCTGGCAAGGCGCTTATTTTACATGCCGATACAAATCGTTTGACCGCGCCTGAAAAGATGTTATTTGTAAAATATGATATCCAATCCATGCTGTTTGTGCCCATTATCTCAAATGGAAAACTGCTGGGCTGTATTGAAATTTGGGAAAGCCGTCGGCGGCGTGATTTTACACTGGCTGAAATTCGTCTGGCGCAGGCTATGGCAGGTCATGCGGCTGGGGTTATTGAAAAATCACGCCTGTTTGAAGCGTTGGAACAGCGCGAAGCATACTTCCGCGCGTTGATCGAAAACTCCGCTGAGGGAATTGCCATTTTGGACGCGCAGGGTGTCATCCGCTACATTGCCTCTGCTGAAGAAGACATGACTGGATTTAAAACACGCGAATTATTGGGAAGAAGCATATTCACCCGTATTCATCAGGATGATTTGCATAATGTGTTGCAGAACTTTGCGGAAGGCGTGGCAAATCCAGGCATGATCCGAACGGTTCAATATCGTTTCCAACATCAAGGTGGCGAGTGGCGTTATTTTGAAGCCATCGGTCACAACATGCTTGATGATCCGCATGTCAATGGCATTGTCTTAAATTATCGTGATATTACCGAGCGCAAACAAATTGAACAGGCTTTGCTGGAAAACCAATCCCGTCTTGAAGCGGTCATCTCCACCGCGTTGAACGGTATTATCACCAGTGATTCCGAACAGCAGATTATTCTTTTCAACCCATCTGCTGAAAGGATATTTGGTTATTCAGCCAGTGAAGCCATTGGACAGAGTTTGGAAAAATTTATTCCAGAGCGCTACCGTTTTGATCATAAAAAACACCTTCACCGTTACGCGGAAACAAATGAAACAAACCGCAACAAAGGATTGCTGGATACGCTCTACGGATTACGCGCCAACGGGGAAGAGTTTCCCATGGAAGCCTTCATCTCTCAATCTGAAGTAAATGGGCAGAGGTTTTTCACAGTTATTTTTCAAGACATTACCGAACGCAAACGCGCCGAAGAGAATCTGCGCCGCCGCGCAATGGAACTCGAAACCATCGTCTCGGCATCCTCTGCCTTGCGCACAGCGCAGAACGTGGCAGAAATGGCGCCGATCCTTGCCCGCCAGGCGTTGCGCGCTGTAAACGGCTCGTATGCTTCCATCTTTCTGCTTGATCCTGAAACCGGTGAGTTTGCATCATGCGGCTGGTATTCTGCCGATGCCCCGCTTGATCTTCCCTCGCCGCAGGAATCGAACCTGCGCCACCTTCCCAACGCGGGAATCACGGGGCGTATTGTTGAAACCGGCGATATCTATGTCACTGAAGATATTCAAAAAGACCCGGTTGCATTAATTCTGGATGGAGAACAGGAGCGCCTTAAAGATGTGCATGGCGGCATTTCCCTGCCGCTGCGCACCCAGGAAAAAATTATTGGCATCATGCACGTTTGGTCTTTGAGGCCGCGTATTTTCACCGAGATCGAAATCCGTTTGTTGATTGCCCTTGCGGAAACGGCCGGCAACGCCATTCATCGCGCCACGTTATTTGAGCAAACTCTGCAACATGCCGACGAGATTACCCAAGCCTATGACAACACCCTTGCGGGCTGGGCGCGCGCGCTTGAACTGCGTGATGAAATTACTGAAGGACATACCCGCCGCGTAACAGAGTTAACCCTTAAACTGGCGCGCGCCATGAATATCCCCGAAGATGAAATTGTGCATGTTCGGCGCGGCGCGCTTTTACACGACATTGGCAAAATGGGAATCCCAGATTCGATCCTGCATAAGCCCGGCCCGTTTACCGCGCAGGAACGCTTCATCATGGAACAACATACTCAATACGCCTACGACATGCTTTCATCCATTTCGTTTTTGCAGCCCGCCCTTGATATTCCAGTTTGCCACCACGAGCATTGGGATGGCAATGGCTACCCGCGTAAATTAAAGGGCGAGCAAATTCCGCTCTCCGCCCGCATTTTTACAGTTGTAGATGTGTGGGATGCGCTGACTTCTGACCGCCCCTATCGCTCGGCATGGGCATACGAAAAAACCCGTGAATATATCCTTGAACGCGCAGGCAAACAATTTGACCCGCGCGTTGTGGAAGTCTTCTTCTCTCTCGAACTTGAATAAAACTTATATTGCCTGATCGCGTCGCATCAGGTCTTCTATTGTTTCCCGTCGTTGGATCACGCGCGCCTGTCCTGCTTCCAACAATAAAACCGTGGGCTTGCGCGATCCGTTGTAATTGGACGACATGCTCAAGTGGTACGCCCCCGAAGCAGGAATGGCTATCAACTCCCCAATTTCGATTTTCGGCATTAATAAATCTTCGATGACGACATCGCCTGATTCACAATACGGTCCCGCGATGGAAACCTTTTCGCTTCGCTCCGCGCCCGGGCTGGATACTGATAAACAAGAGTATCTCGCCCCATACATCGCATGGCGTGGGTTGTCGGTCATGCCGCCGTCGGTTAATATCCAAACTTTGTCGCCGCGTTTTTTGATTGCGCCCACTTTGTAAACTGCCACACCCGCGCGCGCCACCAAACTGCGTCCGGGTTCCAAATGTAAATGGGGCAGGGGAAGCCGGTGGGTTTTACAGCCTTCGATTACATTTTCCGCAATTACGCGCACATATTCATTTGGATCAGGTTGTGGAAGTTCATCTTCGTGATACGCCACGCCCCAGCCGCCGCCCGGGCTAAAATGCCAGTCATCTTTAAATCCAATTTCTTCAGCCAGATCAAGCCCCAATTCGATTGCCGCTTTCAAGGGAGTCGCATCGCGAAAGTTCGATCCTTGATGAAAATGAATGCCGTTCAAAGGCAGGTTGTTCATTTTGCAAAATTGCGCGGCTTCCATAATTTCTGCGCTGGTCATGCCAAACTTGCTGTCATGTTGACCGGTCTGCGTGTGCGTGTGGTGCGTCTCAACGGCAACGCCTGGAAGAAGGCGAAGCCAGAGGTTTGGTAACTGGTAATTAGAAATTGGAAATTGGTCTGCGATGCGATGCAGTTCTGTGAGGTTATCCACGACGATTGTTCCGGCATGATCCACTGCGGCTTTCAAGTCTGCACTGGATTTGTTCACGCCATGCACAACAATGTGTTCACGCGGCGCGCCGCCTGCAACTGCCATTGTTGAGTCCACTGTGCGATGGCAAGGTTCAAAAAGGCTTTCCCTGCATAGGTAACAGAACCAGCCATCGGGTAGTGCGAAGCGAGCGCAGATTGATACCCGACCGCCGCAGTATCCATCGTCTCGCGATCATAAAGATATAACGGCGTTCCGTGTTTATTTGCCAACGCGGCGAGATCATGCCCGGCAATGCTCAGGGAATTTTTTTCCATGCTTGTTGTAACAGGGAAGAGTTGCAGACGATTCAAAGGAAATACCTCTCTAAAATTATTGCCAGACCCGCTGTTTTATTTGTCGAAAAATAAACTCCACCATACTTCCCAGTTTTGCATGGGTGTTGGAAGGGGAATTGGGGTGTCAATGATCACAGGCTCGCTGCCCGGCTGAACAATGGGGATGACGGGCTGGTCGCCTTCCAGCACATAATGTCCTTCAGTGCGCGCCCATTCATCTACTGCCGCGGTTGAGCCTGCATAAGCGACATGAGTTTGTAAAACCATTTGGGTTTGTATGGCTTGGGTAGCGGCTGTGCGTACTTCATTACGCTGGTCGTTCAGGCGATTCAATTCCTCAAGGCGTGAATTGAATTCAATCACCACCAGAATCAAAATAAAAATACCCAGAAAGATTGCAACCCGTCGAAAGTTAATTGGAATATTTGGCATGTCTTGATCTTAATCGTTTTTTTGTATGTGCGCAAAGGTTTTAATCCTGTTTTTGATGTAACTTTTTCGGGTGATTTACATCCAATAACTAAATTAAAAAGAAATTTAGGAGCATTATAAAACATGGAAATGATCATTGACTTCCCCGGCGGCGCTCGTGTAGACGCCCATTTTGGACCTCACACCGTAGCCACCGACCAACCTCCTGTGGCAAGCGCGCCAACACCTTTTGCTGTCTTTCTTGCATCCATTGGCACTTGTGCTGGAATTTATGTACTCGGCTTTTGCCAGCAGCGCGGACTTGCCACCGACGGCATTCGCATTGTTCAGCGCATTCATAGCAGCCCAATGAACGGCATGGTTGAAAAAATAGATTTGGAAATTCAGGTTCCCGCAGACTTCCCTGAAAAATACCGCCCATCATTAATCCACACCGCTGAGTTGTGCGCCGTCAAGAAACACCTCGAAAAACCGCCGAAGTTTGAAGTTACAACAAAGGTTGTATAACCTGAAAAGTTCAAAAAATTAAAAAAATTGATTGTGTCTGGCAATCGTGTATACTAACCCCATACACTTTTTGACTGGACACAATCAATGATTGAAACAATAAGCAAACCAGACATCTCACTCGAAGCCCTGCGCGCCGGGGATCGCGCCGAATTTGCCCGACTGGTGGATTCATACTCCGCGCCGATCTACCGTTTGGGGTTGCGCATGCTCGGAAATGAGCAGGACGCCGAAGATGTTCTGCAAAATACATTTCTTAGCGCGTTTACCCACCTTTCCAATTTTGAAGGACGGTCCAGTGTTCTCACCTGGCTGTATCGTATTGCCGTCAACGAATCGCTCATGGTCATGCGTCGCGGCAAGCCTGAAGTCAATATTGATGATACTGATTCAAGCGACGAAGCGGAAGATTTTTCCCCAACTCAATTTGTAGATTGGGGCGCATTGCCCGAGGACATGCTGCTTTCTGTCGAAGGCAAACAGGCGCTTGATCGCGCCATTCAAAACTTACCCGAAAATCTGCGTATGGTTTTCCTCCTGCGTGATATTCAGGAATTATCCATCAAGGACACTGCCGAGACGCTTGGGCTTACCGAATCCAATGTCAAGGTACGCCTGCTTAGGGCGCGCTTATCCTTGCGCGAACAATTATCTGTTTACTATGGCGAGCGGATAAATCAGGAGAAAATAAATGACTGAATCTACTCACTCCAATTGCAAATCCCTGCTTGGCTCCCTTTCCGATTATGTAGATGGCGATCTAGGCGCGGAGTTATGCCGCGAGATCGAAAAACACATTGCAGAATGTGAAGACTGCCGCATTGTGGTGGATACAACCCGCAAGACGGTTGATCTCGTCCACGCTTCAAACCTCCCGCAAACGGGTCTGCCAGACGAGGTGCGTGATCGCCTCTTCAAGCGCCTTAACCTTGCCGACTATTTGAAGCCAGTGTCACAGTAAACACCGTGCAAAATGGGGGAACTTTGGTTGTATCTTTTTCCACTTGTTTGCATCTAAATTTTATAAACAGTTGTAAAAAAACTATTTGGAGTAGATAAATGGAAAAACTTCTCAACGAACAGATCATCGATCAGATCAAACAGACATTCGCTCAAATGAAAGAGCCGGTGCAAATGCTATTTTTTGGTTCACGTGAAAATTGTGACTACTGCGCCGAAGCCCGTCAACTGCTTGAAGAACTTGCGGCGGTTGATGAAAAACTTGGCTTAAGCATTTATGACCTTCAGGATAATGCAGATGTTGCGGCTCAGTTCAATGTGGATAAAGCCCCCGGCATTGTCATTGCCGCCAAAGACGGCGACCAGATTATTGATTTTGGCATTCAATATTCCGGCATCCCTTCAGGTCACGAATTTGGCGTTCTGATCAACGACATCCTTCTTGTCTCAGGCCGCGACTCAGGACTCAGCGAACCTGTGCGCGAATTTCTGAAACACCTCGAAAAACCATTGCACTTGCAGGTATTTGTAACCCCTACCTGACCGCATTGCCCGCGAGCCGTGTTGCTCGCACACCAAATTGCCATGGAAAACCCCGCCATGATCCGCGCGGAAGGCGTCGAAGCCACTGAATTCCCCGATCTGGCAAACCAATTCAACGTTCGCGGCGTTCCGCAGACCGTCATCAACGCAGGCGGTGGCTCAGTTGTTGGCGCAGTCCCAGAGCAGAATTTGATCGCCGAGATCAAACGTGCAATGAACCAATAGAAATCCAGCGTCCCGCAGGTCACCTGCGGGACATTTAAAATTCCAAAAATCGCGCAGGTTTGAATGTCAAAAAAAATTCATCGACGTAAAAAAAATAAAACCAGAAATAACCCGCTTTTTTTTGTTGGGGTAGGCATAGCCTTGATCGGTGTGATGGCTGTACTACTTCTGGTGTTTGGCAAAAAAGATAGCGCTGGTTCGCAGTCGGCATCGGCTGGTTCTTCGCCGTCATCATCTGGTTCAGCCATTCCAGCCGAGGTGAATTATGCTGCGCCTGAACTTTCGCTTCAAAACGTAAACGGAGAGACCGAGGCATTAACAGATTATCTCGATCAGGTGGTGCTGGTCAATAATTGGGCAACCTGGTGCCCGCCTTGCAAAGCGGAAATCCCCACGCTGGAGGCGTATTACAAGGCGCATAAAGAGCAAGGCTTTGTCATTATTGGCGTTGAGGCAGGCGAACCACAAAGCGAAGTGTCTCAATTTGTTCAAGGCAGCGTCATTACATATCCCATTTGGATAGACCCTCAAAATGCTTCCTTGCGCGCATTTGGCAGTTCAGGTTTGCCAAACTCTTTTGTGATTGATCGAAGCGGCGCTGTGCGCCTGGCTTGGGTGGGCGAAATTACCCGCGATGCGCTTGAAAAATATGTAACGCCTTTGATCATGGAAAATTAAATAACGTGAATAATGGATAAGCCAAAACTACTATCATGTCACCCTGAGGAAGCGTTTTTCAGCGACTGAAGGGTCTCGGAGCCGGTTTGGTAGAGATGTTTCGGGGTAAAAACCGCCCCTCAGCATGGCATACTTTCGTTATCCATTATTGACGTTAAATAGGTTCAAGGTGATAAAACAAAGAAGCCATCAGTAAACTGATGGCTTCTTTGTTAGAGGTGCCCCCACGGGTGAGGGCGCGGTCGAGGTTGTCATTAACGTTTGGATTGGATATTTATATTTTATCGTAACATTGGCGGGGTTGGCTTCAACCCGTTCGATGAAATAAGACAGCAAAACTTTTACAGAAGCAATATCATTGCTTTGGTTCGCCTGGATGATTTGATTCCTCCAATGGTCAAGTACCAGGGCGAGGGCTTCGGGCGTGATCTCCAGCGTGAGCGTTTCGCGCTGTGCTTCGATGTCTTTGATTTCCTGCCTTGCAATCATCTGTTCTAATTCTTTTTCTCTTAATCGTTTCTTGGTATTTTCATTCACGCCAAATGACTCAACCAGTTCAAACAGATTAGAGATTGCCCGCTCAATGTATGACAGGTCAAGCCGTTTCTGTTTGAGTTGCGCGTCAATGGTTTCAAGGCTTACGTATTGCTTGCGTGTCTCAGTGAGCAGGGCGTCAAAATAAGACGGTGTGAGGATGCGATATAAAACGGTGTCCAGGACAACAGCATTTATTTTATTTGCGCTAATCCTTTTGGCTTCGCATACCTTCAAACTTTTTGAACGTTCACGCTTCCCGCAAAAATAATAAGACCATGGATATTTTTTATGCTTCATGCTGTGATGAACCAATGCCGCGCCACAGTACGAACAGTAAGCCAAGCCTGAAAGCAGGGAAGGGAAAGCAATACTTCTGGGGTTTCGCATCCCTGTTCTGGGGTCCAATTTTTGAACGGCTTGCACGGCTTCCCACGTTGCAAGATCAATCAATGCTGGGTGATGGTTCTGTACTTCGAGGTCGCCCCATTTGCCAAGGCCCAGGTATGATCGGTTTCCAAAGAACGTTGGCAAGCAGGTAGCCGATGTGTATAACTTTCCTTCGGTGGCGCGCATGATGTCGCTGTATGATTTTCCTTCGCTTCTCATTTGCCACGCAAGTTTTACCAGGTCAGATAATTCAGGATCAACGATCCAGCGGTTTACCTTGCGCGGGGTTCCGTCTCTTTTCTTGCCGATAACTTCTGACTGGGCAAGGTAGCCGCGTGCGGGCGTGCCTGTCATGTAACCTTGTTTTATTAGGTCTTGTATCGAGCGTTTGACA
>JAIFKY010000251.1:3871-8812 GCA_020049345.1 Anaerolinea sp. | reverse complement strand
CCTCCGCAAAGACGGCAAGGGGATTCTGCTCCCCGTCTCACGCGGCATCTCCCGCGCTGAAAACCCAGCCAAAGCCGCCGCCGAGTTGCGCGATCAAATTGTAAACATCAAGCTGGCACTTCGGAAGTAGATCTCCCGAACTTATAAAAAGGATAATCCCATGCCAAACGAATCACCAATTACTAATTACCAATCTACCCTCGCCGACGGACTTCTTTCCGCTGGCTGCATCAAGTTCGGCGAATTCACCCTCAAATCGGGACTGAAATCCCCAATCTACATCGACCTGCGCCGCATCATCACCTATCCCAAATTGTTGGAGCAGATCGGCGCGGCATATTTGCCAATTCTCGCAGCCCTGAAATTTGATCGCATCGCGGGCTTGCCCTATGCCGCCATTCCCATTGCCACGGCTGTTTCGCTGCAAGGCAACTACCCCATGATCTATCCGCGCAAGGAAGTCAAAACCTACGGCACAAAAGCCGAGATCGAAGGCGACTTCCTCGCAGGTGAAACCATCGTTGTGATTGACGACCTCGCCACCACAGGCGGAAGCAAATTCGAAGCCATCGAAAAACTGACCGCCGTCGAGTTGAAGGTGAAAGACATTGTCGTTCTGGTTGACCGCCAATCTGGCGCGAAGGAATCGCTTGAACAGGCGGGCTACGCCATGCACTCCGTGCTGACCATCACCCAATTGCTGGACTATTACGAGTCAACGGGCAAGGTGGAGAAGGATAAAATTGCCGAGACAAGGAAGTTTTTGAAAGAGACCAATTAAGTAAGGTAATTTGGTTTTGCTTAATTTGCTGAAATTAAGCAAAACCAAATTCAATATGGTAGATGATGAACATGGATTGGGGGATAAAATAGGAAAAACGTCGAGGTCTCATGGCTGACCAATCCAACCTTTTTTCCCTGCGCTCTGAACTTAAACGAAAACTTGCCGATGGGACGTATATGCCGCTATCGGAACGCTTTGTCCAGTTTCCACGCCGCATTCCACATTTTCCCAAAAGCAACTTTGCCGCTTTCCTCTTTTGGAGCATAGGGCATTTCCTGTTTTCGAGTCTGTTGTATCTGCTCGATGGCGTTGATGTCTTGCGCGATTGGGTATTGATTTGTTTCTTCGCAAGCATTCTTTTTTGGTGGGGAGTATTCCTGTACGCCAGCCTCTACCGACAACTCTACCGTGTCCTGTCCGATTACGTGATTGACTCTTTGCCCCAACCTGAAGATATACAGCACTTGAGTCGCTGGCTTGCCGAGTTTAGTTCGGTAAAGTGGCTCTTATTTGTCATGGCGAGTTTGCTGGCTTATCTATTCGATTATCAGTTGCCGTACGTTTCTGCAATTCATGGTTCTTTCGAAATTGGCATAACAATGGCTGCTGTCAGCGCGTACCTGCCGTCAGCCATTGTGCAACATCATTTGGTATTCTTGATGCTGTTTCCTTTGATCCTTAGCCGCTACCATATTGACTTGTACGAACTTGACCCCGCTGCCTCGCCTTCGATCAGTCATCTGTCTACAGTTATTCGAAATTCAGCCTACAGCCTAAGCGTTTACGCCACGCTCTTTACGCTCTTCATGTTCTATTTGATGAAAATTCCTGTTTTCCCGACGGCATTTCTCTATCTGATTCCCCTGCTTGGGATTTTCATCTTCCGCCAAATTGGACTATCCCTCATTGTTGGACGCGCGCGCTGGGTGGTTCTTGAGCGGTTAAGTGCGGGCATGGAACAGTTGGACGTTGAACATCACTTCGATAACCCCGTTATTCACAATCAATACAAAGCCATGCTCGATTACTATAACCGCGTCAAAAATGCGGAGTCAGGTGTCTTCGACATGCGGACAGGGACGCTGTTGTTCAGTTCGTTTCTGCTCCCGCTCATTGCCTTTGTGCTGTTTCAGTTTGACCGTCTCGTTGCTTTCATTGGCAGGTTCATTCGCTGAGAGATTTTATGTCTGATCAATCTGAACTTCTCGCTTTACGCGCGGAACTCAAGCGCAAACTTGCCGATGGGACTTACGACCCACTGACCGAGCGCGTTGTTAAATGGGTGCAGCGTATTTTTCCGCGCCTGCCCAAAGGCGATGTTGCCCCTTTTTTTATTCTGGTCTTTGCCAATACCTCCATATCCTATCTTTTGAATCTATCTGACAGCGTTGCGGCATTTCGCGAATGGTTATTTCCAGCGTTTAGCAGTTTCGTACTTTTTTGGTTTGCCTTGTTTGTGTGCCTGCGATTCCAGCGCCATTTATATCTTGTCCTGTCTAAATACATGATTGACGCAATGACTCAGCCAAAGGATATACAACACTTAAGCCTTTGGTTAAAACGGTTCAATAACGGCGCTGTCACCTTGGTATTTACCTTGCTTTTACTGGCGGCGATCGCGCCGTATCAATATCCGTTGCAAGTCTCCGTTCATGGCGCGATGGCATTCCGTACCACCATTTCCCTGTTCAGCGGATTTTTCCTCCTGTGTCTCATGGAATATCAGGTGCTTACCATTATGGCACTCATCTTGATATTAAGCCGCTATCGCATTGATCTGTACGAAATTGACCCCAACATGTCACCCTCGATACTCCATTTTTCAAGGTCCATCCGTGATTACGTGTACATCCTCAGCGCGCACACCACTATTGGCATGTTCTTCCTGGCGTACATGAAGACGCCAGTGTTTCCAAGCGCTTTTCTTTATATTGTCCCCACGTTGTGTATTTTTATTTTTCGCCAGGTTACGCTCACGCGCATCGTAATCCGCGCGCGCGATGTAGTGCTTGAACGTTTACGCAACGAGATCGAAGCATTGGATTTCGAGAATCACTTTGATGATCCCGCGCTCTGCAACCAATTCAAAGCCATGGCAGACTATTATGAAAGCGTAAAAAACGCAAACACAGGCATCTTCGACGTACGGTTGGGTTTATTGATGGTCAATTCAATCCTGCTTCCATCCACTGCTTTTATTATCACCCACTTCGATCAGATCAAAGCCTACTTCGGGTGGTGAAACCCGTGCCACAGAATACGAAAAGCGACTATCATATTGCCTGCCGAACAAAACTTCACCTGAATGGAAAAAGATGATTTACCCAAAACTCCGCCCCTACCTCTTTCGCCTTGATCCTGAACGCGCCCACGAGTTGACGCTTTCCCTTTTGCGTACCGCACAGCGCGTTCCGCCCACGCTATGGCTGCTCAAACTGATCTATTCCGCTCCCGCAAAACCGGTCGAAGCATTTGGCTTGACCTTCAAAAATCCTGTTGGTATTGCCGCTGGATATGACAAGGATGGCATCGCCATTCGCGGACTCGCCGCTTTGGGATTTGGTCACGTGGAAATTGGAACGGTCACGCCGCGCCCCCAGCCGGGGAATCCGTCCCCGCGCATTTTCCGACTCGTTGAGGATGAAGCCGTCATCAACCGCATGGGATTCCCCAGCAAAGGCTCTGAGTTCATGCAGCATCAATTGAATCCATCTTTGCGCGAGGGTTTATTTGAACGCATTTACGGAATTCAACCGCGTAATAAAAATAAAAAAATCACAACCATCCATACCGGCGGCGCAATTCTCGGCATCAACCTTGGCAAAAATAAAGATATGCCCAACGAAGAAGCCGTATATGATTACGTATCGCTTGTAGATAGTTTCGCCCCACATGCCGATTATTTAGCCATTAATATCAGTTCGCCCAACACGGCAGGACTGCGCGATCTGCAAGGGCGTGCCGCTTTGGAACACCTGCTTTTTCACCTGCATCAACAGCGGGTTGTCTCGCAGGAACTGCATAAAAAACAAATCCCAATTCTTGTAAAACTTGCGCCAGATTTATCAGATTCGGAACTGGATGATGCCATTGAAGCCATTTTGCGCTCAAAGATGGATGGCGTGATCGTGACCAACACCACGTTGGGGCGCGAGGGGTTGAGGTCAAGCTATCGGGGAGAATCAGGCGGGTTGAGCGGCACCCCGCTCAAGGCGAGGAGCGAAGCGGTTCTTTATCAGACCGTAAAGCGTGTGAACGGAGAAATTCCAATCGTAAGCGTGGGCGGAATCATGAATCCGGACGATGCAAAAAAGCGGCTGGATATGGGCGCGACCCTGGTCCAAATTTACACCGGACTGATCTATCGCGGACCGGGTTTGGTGCAGGAAATTCTAAGGCATATATAACCCGCCCGTCGACTCCATCCAATCGGCGATGCGGTCGGCAGCAGTTTCGACGGTGTTGTGCGTCATGTCCAATTCCAAAACGGGGAGCATCGAGTCGCGGATGAGCCGGCGCATCAATTCCTGTTCTTCGACGAAGATTTGCAGGTTATCGTATTGCGACGGATTGCCTGAAACTTTGAGTCGCTCGGTTCGCGCGGCTTCGAATGAATCGGGCGAGCGCGTGAGTAGGACAATGTGAAAGCCAAGCGGGGCGAGTCGTTCTTCGAGCCAGCGGAAGTCGTAATCTTTGTTATAGGTTTTTAGCTGATAGGCACGCGTGGAGATGTGAAAGCGGTCAACGATCCACGAGTAGTAGCGTTGTAATTCGAAAAGGTGCGCCCAAGTCGCGTAGGTTTCCATCGCCAGTGATTCCTCCTGCGGCTCAAAATTGATCGCGCCGCGCCCCCAGGGAAAGTTGGTAAAAGCGCACCATTCCGCCGAAATCAGCGGCGAGTGATATTTGTATTTGCGCGGTCCCACGATGCGCGGATGCTCGTTGATCGCAAACGCAATATCGGTCTTGAACGTCAGGCGTGTGCCTTCGAGGATGATTTTTGGGGTAAGTTTGCTCATGGCGGCATTATAGCCTTTGGGGTGTGTCGCTGCCAGTGGTTCTTATTTTTAGGAGTGTCTAATTGCGTGGGCTTGTAAAAGATATAACCACAGAGCGCACAGAGGTCACAGAGAAATTCTCTTAAAAACCTCTGTGGA
>JAIFKY010000251.1:0-3848 GCA_020049345.1 Anaerolinea sp. | reverse complement strand
TTTTTTCTCCAAGCCTTGCAAAAAATATGCCTGCCGCTTCCGAATTGTGAACCAAAAGATAATCGAAATTTCCAACCTGAAAATTCTAATAAGATTCTGAAACGAATTCCCACCATAGTTGTGGTATATTCCCGCATTACAGGTAACCTTATGGACGATAAAATTACAATCATAGAAGGTCCCCCGCCGATTTTTGAGCACGTCAATGACGGCTGGGCAATGGGATTGAACGAAGGTCCCAGTCTCTCGATCCCCGCGCTGACCCGTTTGCGAACTTTCAATGGTCCCGCGCTCGTGCAACGTTGTTATGCCGCGTGGCACAACAAATCATCAATTCATCTGCATTATCGAAACGAAACCGGTTTGGAAGAAACCGCTCCAATTCTTGCGGCTCGCAATGTGGATACTCCCGATGGGCATGTTTTGCTCCTGTGGGTCTATCTTGATGGCGATGGCGTGGAATATGAAATGGACGCCGGCGACGACGATCAAATGGATGATTTCCCTGACCCGTAGTTTTGAAAGTGACAGTCACCTTTTAGGTGGCTGTCACTTTTTATTTTTTGGAGGATAAATGACAACGCTTCTTACCACGCTTCAATCTGGTTCTGTTATCCTGACGCTGAATCGCCCCGAACGCGCCAACTCGTTCAACTTTGAGATGGTGACTGAATTGCAGCACGCTCTTGCCGACGCTGAAAAAGATCCCCAGGTGCGCTGTGTTGTCCTGACCGGCGCAGGCGATGTTTTCAGCGCAGGGCAGGATATTTCCGAAATGAAACAAGGCGACGCGATGTCCTACCGCGAGCATTTGGAGAAAACCTATAATCCGCTTATTTTGCAAATTCGCGGCATGGGCAAACCCGTTGTTGCCGCGGTGAATGGACCGTGCGCCGGCGCTGCTTTTGGTGTGGCCCTGGCCTGTGACTTGCGGATCGCAACCTCCAACGCCTACTTTGTGGTTGGCTTTGGAGGAATTGCCCTCGCGCCTGATTCTGGCGTTTCGTTGTTTCTGCCCGTTTACATTGGCTTGGGGCGGGCGCAGGAATATTTTTATTCCAATAAGCCGATCAGCGCGCAACAGGCTGTGGATTGGGGGTTGGTCAATCGGGTGGGAGAATCAAACTTTCAGACGCTGATCAGCCAGGTTGCGCGCGGTCTAGCCTTGGGTCCGGCGGGCGCGTTTGCCGCAGGCAAGCAGGCTTTTAATCGCGCCATACTTCCCAATCTTGAAGAAGTACTTGCCTACGAGGGCGTCTTACAGGATGAGGCAGGCAAATCCGCCGAGCATCGCGAAGGCGTGGCGGCTTTTCTGGGAAAGCGAAAACCAAATTTTATCTAATAGACCTCTTGCATAAGTAAATCGTTGCAAACCACAAAGCCACCAAGACACTAAGTCACTAAGTTTTTTTCTTTGAGTCTTCGAGACTTTGTGGTCAAAAATGGACTTTCGCAAGAGGTTTAATATATTTTGACGGTTTTTGCTTGGTTTCTTCAAAAGTTGTCACTTTCAGTCAAGAATTGTCGGATTTATGTCATATTGACGGGCAATATCTTTTCGTGTAAAGTTTAGATACTTATGGCTCAGCGTATTAACATACTTTGTGCTTAAAGCGGGCATCCCTGTCTGGGGTGCCCGCTTATATTTTTTTCAAAACTCTTACCAAGGAGAATAACATGTCAGGACCGATCAATGCGTTTGAAATGGCACAGAAACAGTTTGATCATGTTGCCAAGCAACTGAAACTGGATTCCGGCGTCGCCGAGGTCTTGCGCTGGCCCATGCGTGAATTTTCATTCCGCATTCCAGTTCGCATGGACGACGGTAGTATGCGCGTCTTCCAGGGGTTCCGCGTACAGCACAATGATGCGCGCGGACCCAACAAAGGTGGTATCCGTTTCCATCCGGCTGAGACGATGGATACCGTGCGCGCGCTTGCGACATGGATGACCTGGAAATGCGCTGTGGCAGATATTCCGCTTGGCGGCGGCAAAGGCGGTATTATCGTTGACCCATCCACTTTGTCTGTTCGCGAAAAAGAAGAATTGTGCCGCGGTTGGGTACGTGTGATGTGGAAGAATATTGGACCCCGCAACGATGTTCCCGCTCCTGATATTGGCACCACCCCCCAAATGATGGGCTGGATGATGGACGAATATTCCAAACTCGTCGGTCAATACACCCCCGGCGTATTCACTGGCAAGCCCCTTGGCGGCGGCGGTTCATTGGGTCGTACCGAAGCCACTGGTTACGGCGTGATCTACACCGTGCGTGAAGCGATGAAGCACCTCAACATTGATCCGAAGAAGTCTGTTGCGGCGTTGCAGGGTTTTGGCAATGTTTCGCAATATGCCGCAATTGGCTTTGTCGAAATGCTTGGCGGCACCGTTGCCTGCGTTTCCTGCTATGACCGCCACGACAAAAAGGCTTACACCTACAGCAAGCCGGGCGGCATTGACCCGCGCTTCCTGCTTTCGATTGTGGATGAGTACGGCACAGTTGACAAGGCAAAGGCTCAGGCTGCCGGTTACACCATCGAAGACGGCGATGCCTGGATCGAGAAGGATGTCAATGTGTTGATCCCTGCCGCGCTCGAAGGACAGGTCAACGCGGAATCAGTCAAGAAAATATCCAAGAATGTGAAGATCGTGGCTGAAGGCGCAAACGGTCCCTGCACCCCGGAAGCAGATGAAGAATTCAAGAAGAATGGCGTCTTTGTCATCCCCGACTTTTTATGCAATGCGGGCGGCGTGACCACCTCCTACTTTGAACAGGTTCAGAATGATATGAACTTCTATTGGTCGAAGGAAGAAGTGTTGGAAAAACTCGACCAAAAGATGACCTCCGCTTTCCACGGCGTTCTTGACCGCAGTGAAAAGGAAAAAGTCTACATGCGCGATGCGGCATACATGGTTGCGATTGATCGCGTGGTAAAAGCCATGGCTCTGCGCGGCTGGTTGACGGGTAACGCATAAGGTCTGTAACTGGTAATTAGTAATTGGAAGAGGACTTGCCTGCGGGTGAGTCCTCTTTTTTTTATGCGCGCTTCGTTCTTACCTCAAACCTGATTCTGTTTTCTCAGACATAAAATTACCAATTACCAATTACCAATTACCAATTACCAATTACAAAGAGGCACTTATGTCAAAACAAAATTTCAAATGGGACGATCCCTTCCTCTTCAACGACCAACTTACCGACGAAGAACGCATGATCCGCGACACGGCGCGCAGGTATTGTCAGGATAAGTTAATGCCGCGCATTCTTGAAGCGAATCGCCACGAAACCTTTGACCGCGCCATTATGGATGAAATGGGCGGCATGGGATTTTTAGGTTCCACAATTCCCGAAGCCTACGGCGGCGCAGAGTTGAATTATGTAGCGTACGGCTTGATCGCCCGTGAAGTGGAACGCGTGGACAGCGGCTATCGCAGCGCCATGAGTGTGCAAAGCTCGCTGGTCATGCATCCGATCAACGCGTATGGCTCAGAGCAACAAAAACAGAAATATCTGCCAAAACTCGCCAGCGGAGAAATTATTGGTTGTTTTGGTCTGACTGAACCCAATCACGGCAGTGATCCAGGCAGCATGGAAACCCGCGCAAAAAAAACGGACGGCGGCTGGATTTTGCAAGGCAATAAAATGTGGATCACCAACTCACCGATTGCCGATGTCTTTATCGTTTGGGCAAAGGCGTACGGCGGCGCAGACAACGACGGCGAGATTCGCGGTTTTATTCTCGATAAAGGCATGAAAGGATTAAGCGCCCCGAAGATCGAAGGCAAGTTCAGCCTGCGCGCCAGTTCAACCGGCGAGATTGTGATGAATGAAGTCTTTGTACCTGATG
>JAIFKY010000158.1 GCA_020049345.1 Anaerolinea sp. | reverse complement strand
AAACGCATGAAGATGGTCGGCAGTGTGGAAATTCCGCAGGATGCCTTCATGGCTGTGTTGAAACTGGATGATGATTAATAAACGTTCAACGGTTAACGTTGAACGTTCAAAAACAATATGAAAGATATAAAACGTTTAATTCCCGGCGCGCTGGTCAGTATTGCGCTCATTGCCGCCATTCTCTATTTTATTGATTTTCAAACCATGTGGAGTGCGATCCGCCATGCGAATTATCGCATCCTTTGGGGGTCGGCGGTTCTGTCTTTTTTGTGGCTTGCCATGCGCGCAAAGGTCTGGCAGACATTATTGCGCGACAAACCAAAGTACATGGATGTGTTTTTTTCAGAGGGCGAAGGATATTTACTTAATAATTTTTTACCCTTCCGCCTCGGCGAACTTGGACGCGCCTTTTTGCTCAGCCGAAAATCTGGGATTGCTTTCAGCGAAATATTGCCGACCATCATCATTGAGCGTGTCGTAGACCTGGCTTTCACCGCGGCGATATTGCTGGCGGCTTTGCCCTACGTAGCCGACTCTCAAGGTTCCGCGCAGATCGGTTATATCGTGGGGGCTGTGGTTATTTTTGGGCTGGTGATGATGTATGTGCTGGCTCGCAATAATAAATGGGCATTGGATACCTTCCACAAACTCAGCGTGCGCTGGCCCGTGCTGCATAGATTTGGCGGCAGTTTCCTTGAGTCGTTTTTGGATGGACTGGGCGTGCTCACCGATGGTTGGCTTTTTATCCGCTTTTTGTTCTGGATGAGCTTGAATTGGTTTATGGCTCTTGTAGCCTATTACCTGATTGTCCTGTCCTTTTTCCCGCAAGCCCAGCCTGAATGGACTTTGTTCGTTGTGGGCGCGGCAGCTTTTGGCGGCGCCATCCCTGCCTTGCCCGGCGGGGTTGGGACTTTTGAAGGAGCGGTCAGCGCGGCTTTGTTTGTCTTTACCCACGACCAATCCACTTCGCTGGCGGCGGCGTTGACCATGCGTTTATATAATTATCTCAACAGCGGTGTGATCGGCGGTATTGGACTGATGCGCGAAGGGCAGACCCTTTCGGGAATTTATCAGCAGTTGATGGCGCTCAGGAAAAAGGAAGAATAAATTTACGATAATGTCCTTGCAAGAGGGGCGCTTTGCCCGACAACGCAATCTCCAGATCAATGAGAGGATTGCTTCGGGTAAAGTACAAGTTGCGCCCTCGCAATGACATGGCGGAGTCAATATGACAAAAAAATATCTCATTACCGGCGGCGCCGGTTTTATTGGTTCAAATTATGTTCATCGTTTGCTGAAGCGCGGCGAAAATGTAACAATTTACGATAACCTTTCCCGTACCGCGCGCAACATCGAATGGCTGAAGCAGGAATTTGGAGAGAGCGCGTTCAACCTGATTGTTGGGGATGTGCGTGATGCCCAACGAATAACCGAATCAGCCCAGGGCGCGGATGTGATCGTGCATTTGGCAGGGCAGGTTGCGGTGACGACCTCCGTCATTAATCCGCGTGATGATTTTGAATCCAATGCTTTGGGTACATTCAACGTGCTTGAAGCGGCGCGGCTTTCGGGGAAAAATCCGATCTTGATCTATGCCTCCACCAATAAAGTTTACGGCGGCATGGATGATGTGGAGTTGTTTGAAGAACCCACCCGTTGGCGTTACAAGGATTTGGTAAACGGCTGCCCCGAGACTCAGCCGTTGGATTTTCATTCGCCGTACGGTTGTTCAAAAGGCACAGGCGATCAATACGTGCGCGATTATGCAAGAATGTATGGTCTTCGGTCTGTTGTCTTCCGTCAGTCTTGCATTTATGGCACGCGCCAATTTGGCATCGAAGATCAAGGATGGGTGGCGTGGTTTATTATTGCGGCGGTAATGGGCAAGCCGATCACCATTTACGGGCAAACAGGTGCGCGATATTCTTTTTGTGGATGACCTGCTCAATGCCTATGATCTCGCCGTTGAAAAAAATGACATCGCGCGCGGACAGGTTTATAACCTCGGCGGCGGGCCGGATAATGTGATGTCCATTTGGGCAGAGTTTCAACCCAGGCTGGAAAATTTGCTTGGCAAGTCCATTAATGTGGCGCGCGGCGATTGGCGTCCGGGCGATCAACGCGTGTTCTATGCTGATATTACAAAGGCTGAAAAAGAATTAGGCTGGAAGCCAGCGGTCAATGTGGAGGCGGGCGTGCAGAAATTGTTCACATGGGTGAAGGAAAATAAAAACTTTTTCTAAATCAATCAAGTCTCTGTTCGTTTGAAGGCTGTCCCCAAACGAGCAATTGTTTGTTTTTCATTATGAAGATACTTACCGTTCTCACTTATTACCGTCCGCACACCAGCGGACTTACCATTTATGCCGAGCGCCTCGCGCGCGCCTTCGTCAAACGCGGACATCAAGTGACCGTGATGACTACGCAATATGACCCGTCTCTGCCGCGCGAAGAAATCATGGACGGCGTGAGGGTTATCCGTGTGCCGGTTGCGGCGCGTGTCAGCAAGGGAGTCCTCGCGCCGACCTTTGGGTTTGTTGCCACCAAACTTGTTGCCCAGCATGATGTTGTTCAGTTGCATCTTCCGCAGTTTGACGCGCCCGGCGTTGCCCTTCGCGCGCGGCTTTTGGGCAAGCCGGTTGTGTTGACGTATCATTGTGATTTGTTGCTGACGCGCACATGGTTCAATCGCTTTGTAAATTTTGTTGTTGATTTTCAAAACAACATGGCTGGACGACTTGCGAATCATATTGTGACCTACACACAGGATTATGCGGATAATTCGCCCTATCTTTCCCGCTACGCATCAAAACTAACCCCTATCCTGCCACCCGTCGAGTTGCCTTTTCCTACGCCTCAGGCTGTTTCTGCCTTTGCCGACACGCACCGCACAAAAGAACGCAGACCTGTCATTGGCATGGCCGCGCGTCTTGCCGCCGAAAAAGGTGTGGAAGTTCTGCTTGATGCGCTTCCTGTAATTCTAAAAAAATATCCCAACGCGCAAGTGCTGTTTGCCGGCACGTATCAAAATGTGATGGGCGAACAAGCCTATTCAGACCGTCTCATGCCGCGCATCCGTGAATATGAAATACAGGGGCATTGGACATTCCTCGGCAATCTTGATCCAATTCAAATGGCGGCGTTCTACCCCAATTTGGATGTGTTGACCGTTCCTTCGCTCAACTCGACCGAAGCATTCGGACTCGTGCAGATCGAAGCGATGATGAACGGTGTGCCGAGTGTTCCGTCCGCGCTGCCTGGCGTGCGAAGACCTGTCCAAATGCACGGCATGGGGCTTGTTTCTCAAATCGGCGATTCTGCCTCGTTGGCGGAATCAATTTTGGGCGTATTGGATGAAGCGCCTCAATATCGCGGTGATCTTGAGGCGATTAAGAAATCCTATGACCCCGATTCAATCGCGCAGGAATACGAAAAATTATTTGCCAGACTTATGGGATAACGTCAAAACCTTAATTATGCAAAAAAAAGACTACCTTTTCCTTCAATTAAGAGACCTGCCCTACTTCCGCGCTTTTTTGCGCGCGATAGAAAGTTTGTATTATCAAGACCTGCCCATGCCTGCGCCTGTGTATGATGTGGGCTGTGGCGATGGTCATTTTGCTTCTTTGACATTTGATAATAAATTGGATGTGGGACTTGATCCCTGGCATGGACCCATTCACGAAGCAAAGAAGTTTGGCGCATATAAATCTCTGGTCGAGGCGGATGGCGCGCGCTCTCCCTTTCCATCCAATTATTTTGCCAGCGGATTCAGCAATTCGGTTTTGGAGCATATTCCGCATATTGACGCCGTGCTTGCAGAAACGGCGCGTGTCTTGCAACCCGATGCGCCGTTTTATTTCTGCGTGCCGAATACTCGCTACTTGAGCGAGTTGTCCATTTCCAAGTTTTTAGGCAGGGGTTACACCGAGTGGTTCCGCAGGATTTCGCGTGTTTCTCATGCCGATGAACCTGATGTTTGGGAGGAACGCCTCGAACGCGCGGGATTTAAACTGGAACGGCACTGGCATTACTTTTCACCTGCTGCCATGCGCGTGTTGGAATGGGGACATTATTTTGGCATCCCCTCTGTTGTTGCGCGCCTGCTGACAGGCAAATGGATCATCTCGCGCACCGAGTGGAATTTGAGTCTAACCAAAAAGTTTGTTGCACAGTTCTCGTCGCCCGAACCAATGGACAACGGCACGTTTACATTTTATGTTGCCAGAAAGAAATAGATCCAGTTCAATTTTATTGTTTTACGATGACTTGTAAAACAAGCGCGCCGTCGTTGTCGTATAAACCTTCATCGCCATCATTTATGCGTAGTTGTAAAACGCCCGTTTGCAGCGCTGTTACTGAATTCCCATTGCCTATCCCAAATTCCTGATCGCCAACTTTTCCGATAAGCGCGCCTTGTGGAAAGTCAGGCATGGGTTCAACACATTCGCTGTAACTGATTGCGTTGGCGCAAATGTAGTCGCCGCCTTCGCCTGAGTTGAAAGGCGCTCTGCCTTTTTCCTGTGTCCAGCGTCCGCTGAGGACTGCCATTGTGATTTCATTGCCTTTGTCAATTTGAATCCCTGTATCCTGCCATTCTTGATTGGCATAAACCTGGTATTGATATTCAGTTGGATCAGAGTTATCAGGTACAACCTGGGTAACCAGTATTACTTGAGTGATTGGCGGCGCTACCGTAACTTGAACGACCTGTACCACTTGAGTAATGGGCGGCGGTTGAATGGGCGATCCCAGTCCGCCGCAGGCAATGGCTGTAAAAAAAGGTATTGCAAACAAAGCGATGATGCGCCTATTGAAATTTTTTTGCATGGCTGCGTCCTCTTTTTTGAAATGGGGATATTTTCTGAATGTAGTATAAACCCAATTTTGAGGGCGGCTTATTTTCATAACTGGGAATTTTCACTCCGCATCCCAAAAAACAAACACGTGAGCCGCCGCGTGCTATAATTTTCGTTTATTTTCAAATGCTGTAAATATGAGGATTGCAATGCCTTTTGATGAGAAATACTTTTCAACGCATACCTATGCCAATATTACTTTCGCCAAGTACAGCATGTATTGGTGGTCCAACCGATTTTATGCCATTCTTGCGCGGCGATATGGCCGGCGTGGAGCGCGTCTGCTGGAGGTGGGATCAGGCATGGGGCATTTGGTCGATCAACTATCAGCGGCGTTTGAAGCGTACGGCATGGACTTAAATCACTGGGCGGTAAAACAATCCAAAGCATTGTCTGATCAGGTTTTATTCCAAACCGCATCGGCGCAGGAATTGCCGTATAAAAATGGCGCGTTTAACGTGGTGATCATCAAGCACATTGCAGAGCATTTGCCCGATCCTGCAAAGGCGATTCGTGAGATTGGGCGCGTAACTGAAAAAAATGGCATCCTGATCCTCGCTGTGCCGAATCTCGATTCTTTGTTGAAGCCGTGGAAAGGCGACAAGTGGATTGGCTACCAGGACCCGACGCATATTTCATTGAAGGAGCCGCGGGAATGGCTTCAAATTATTCAAAGCGCAGGGTACGAATTGGAGCGCGTTTCTTCAGACGGTTTTTGGGATGCGCCTTACATTCGTTTTGTGCCAAAGCAGGTCCAAAAATTATTTTTCGGATCGCTTGGCGGTCTGCAAGCCATTAGCGGGGTTGTCTTTTTGCCGATGACGTGGGGCGAGAGTATTATCGTGATCGCGAGGAAGAAATAGTTTAGAATATCTGTCGCGGATTACGAGGAACGTAGTCCGCGATTCTTAATCGTTGAGTTGAGATGAATGTCCAAAGATAATTTTCAAATTCCGCCCGAACAGGAACCCACCGTTCTGGACCTTTACAAGTCCGTTACGAAGGATTGGCGTTCCTTTTTTAATTTTATCCAATCCCTATGGGATGCGAGCCGCCGCGCCGAACTTGACCACGCGCTTGCGCTGGAAGTGGCGCAAGATCAGACTGAGCAACTTCCAGACGAGCCCATCCGCGCGGACTATTTTCCGTGGCGTTCTGTGCTGGCGCTTTTTCTCGCGCTTGGCGCTCAGGCATTATTGGAGCCGCCCAACCGTCAGGCAAATATTTCACTGGCATTGTACATTCTGGCGGCCGGCATTTGTATTTGGGCATACGTTAAGAACGAATGGCATTTGCCAGCTCTGCCCGTCTTCAAACAAACGCCCGACGATCTTTCCACGCGCTTGATTCCGTTTTCCTTTTCCATTGTTTTCGCCCTGCTCGCATTTTGGGGCTTTGGCGGCGATAAATTTAATTCCACCAACCTTGTGCTTTGGGCGCTGGCTCTTGGATTATTTTTTTACGGGCTGTGGCTGAAACTTCCCCGCGCCGTACAGGATTCAAGCCCCGAAACGCGCAGAAAAAAAGTTCTGTGGGGCGCGCTTGTCCTCAGTGTTTTTGTCATAACGCTTTTCTTTCGTCTTTACCGCATCAACGCTGTCCCTGCCGAGCCGTTTAGCGATCATGCCGAAAAAATATTGGATGTCTACGATATTACGCAGGGTGATTATAAAATTTTCTTTCCCCGCAACACGGGACGCGAAGCCATTCAAATGTATTGGACTTTGCTGGTTGCCATTGTTTTTCGCACGGGTCTTTCTTTTTTCAGCCTCAAACTTGGCACGGCATTGATCGGTATTTTTACAATTCCTTATGTTTATTTATTAGGCAGGGAATTTGGCGGAGCGCGCGTGGGGCTGTTTGCGCTTTTTCTTTTTGGAATTGGGTACTGGCCCAACGTGATTGCGCGCATCGGATTGCGCTTTCCTTTATATCCGCTCTTCACCGCGCCGACATTGTTTTACCTAATCCGTGGCTTGCGTACCCACAACCGAAACGACTTCCTGCTCTCTGGCTTTTTCCTCGGACTCGGACTGCATGGATATAGTCCATTTCGCATCGTCCCCATTCTTGTGGTGGCGGCTTTTGCAATTTATATGATCCATGCCCGCACAAAAGAGAATCGCTTGCAGTCCTTGTGGTGGCTCATGCTGGTTGTGATCACTTCCGTTTTTGTCTTTTTACCGCTTCTGCGATATTGGATGGCACACCCTGACATTTTTGGATACCGCGCCATGACCCGCCTGACCTCAACCGAATCCGCTTTGCCGGGTCCCGTGTGGCAGATATTCCTTTCCAATTTGTATCGTGGTCTGTTGATGTTCAATTGGGATAACGGAAGCATCTGGGTTCATTCTGTGCCCAGCCGACCGGCTCTGGATGTGGTGACAGGCGCATTGTTTTTGATCGGCATACTCTTGTTGACCGTGCGCTACGCGCGCCACCGCGACTGGCGCGATCTGTTGCTGTTGGTTTCCATTCCCATTTTGTTGATGCCATCCATTCTTTCGCTGGCGTTTCCCAGTGAAAATCCGGCGTTGAATCGCACGGGCGGCGCGGCGGTGATGGTTTTTATTGTCAGCGCGCTGGCTCTGGATGGTTTTGTATCCAGCCTGGGGCGGCGGCGGGTTTTCGTCGCATACAGTTTGACGGGACTTTTATTCGCCGTATCCGCCTTTCAAAACTATGATCTTGTATTTAACAAATTCGATACGAATTTTAAATTAGGCGCGTGGAATACCTCTGAGATGGGCGCGCAGATCGGCGCGTTTCGCGATAAATACGGGCAGACCGATTCGGTCTGGATTGTGCCTTTTCCCAACTGGGTGGATACGCGTCTGCCCGGTGTTTGGGCGGGAATTCCGAACCGTGATTTTGCGCTCTGGCCCGATAAATTTACCGACACATTGAGAGTCCCCGCGCCAAAGATGATCATGTATCGCGTGGATGATTTGCAAACTGAGAATGCTCTTAAACAACTCTATCCGAATGGCGTCTTCACCCGCTATACTTCCAATTATGTCGGCAAGGATTTTATAGTGTTGATGGTTGAAAAATAATTTTAGTTCTGGCAGGTTCAACCTGTCAAAACTTGGAATATTATGGAAAACACAAGAATCGAAAAACGCGCATGGTTTTATGATTTGCTTTTTATTTTTGTCCTGCTCATTGCGGGATATTTGCGCCTGGCAGGATCAGGCTGGGGCGAAGGCTATCACCAACATCCCGATGAGTTGTTTCTGAGTGGTGTGCTTTCCAGTTTAAATGCGCACGCTTGTGAAATTCCAAATGTGCTGGTGGATGCCTGCCCTCAAGATCAACAGCGCTGGATGAGCATTGGAGAATATTTTGACACGGCAATGTCAACGCTTAATCCATACAATCGTGGATATGCGTTTTTTGTGTATGGAACCTTCCCGCTGGCGATCATCCGTTTTATCGCAGAATCCACTGGGTCGGCTGGCTTGGGTGAACTGAAATTCCTGGCGCGGCAAATGTCGGCCATGGCTGATCTGCTCACCATTTTTTTGCTGTATCTGATTGTTTCTGGTTTGTACGGGCGGCGGATTGCTTTGTTCGCATCCATGTTTTCAGCGTTGACCGTGATGCAGATTCAGCAGTCTCATTTTTTTACAACCGATCTGTTCACCAACCTGTTTATGTTTCTGGCGATTTTGTTTGCGGTTGAGATTGTCAACCGAAGAAGTCGTGAATCGGGGAATAGCGAACAATCCAATCGAATCATTCTTAATTACCTAACCAATCCGCTTCTTTGGTTGAGTGTTGGTTTTGGCTTTGCGCTGGGCATGGCCATGGCGTCCAAGATCAACGCGGCCGCGCTGGCGTTGATGCTTCCGGGCGCGTTCATCATTCGTTACTTCATGTATGACCGTAAGCCTGCTCTGCGGAACACGGAACAAGAATCACTTCCCGTTGATTACTGGCTGCTGTTGACTATATTCCTTGTCGCGGGTGGAATTGCGACGATTGTCTCTTTCCGTATTTTTCAGCCTTATGCGTTTGATGGGCTGGGTCTTAATCCGCATTGGATTGCAAATATTGCGGAACAGCGCGCGCAAACCGCCGGCTCTGACCTGCCCTGGAATTTGCAATGGGCGCGCCGTTCACACCTGTACTCGTTTACCAATTTAACCGTTTGGGGCTTGGGTCTTCCGCTTGGCGTTCTGGCTTGGGCGGGTTTTCTGCTGATGGGCTGGCGCATTATCAAGGGCGAATGGCAGCATCTTTTGTTGTGGGGCTGGACGGCGTTTTACTTTCTCTGGCAATCAATGCAGTTTAATCCCACCATGCGCTACCAACTGCCTGTCTATCCGCTGTTGGCGATGATGGCCGCGTGGGTGATCTTTCCAAGCCGCAATGCCGAAGTCGAAAGTCAAAAGCCTGCATTCCGCATCCTTAATTCTACATTCCGTGCTCTGATGCCTTTTCTCGGCGCGCTGGTTCTTATTGCCACGGCCGTTTGGGCGTTTGCATTCCAAAGCATTTATCTGCGTGATGAGACGCGCATTGCGGCTTCGCGTTGGATTTTTCAAAACGTGGCGGGTCCCGTCAATGTGCGAATTGAGACTGCCGACTCTGGGGTTTATAACCAGCCATTGCCCGTTGCCGCAGAAACGTTGATCCCGCCCGGCTCGCCTTTGACTCTTGTCTTTTCTCCCAAATACAGCGGACAAGTTTCTGAGGTTGTCCTTGGACATGCAATGGACGCCCTTGCTTCGCCCTCGACGATTGTGCTGACGCTGTATTCCTCTTTTGCTCCAGACATTCCCCTGGGGCGCGCTTCAGAGTTGGTGAATTTCAAGTCAACAACTGATCCGCGTGGTCCGTCTGTTGCGTTTTCATTTGATCAGCCGATTCCGCTTATTGCGGGACAACTTTATTATTTCAGAGTTGAAACGCTGGGCAGTGGATTGGTCATCAGCGGTTCGTATCTTGCGAATGAGACCAATTATGACTGGGGGTTGCCTTTCCGTCTTGACGGTTATGATGCGTTTGGCGGAATTTATCGCGGCGATTTGACCTTGCAGGTCTATTGGGATGACAACGCAGAGAAACTTAATCGTTTTGTCCAAACACTTGGCGCGGCAGATTACATTATTATTCCGACCAACCATCAGTACGGGCAAATTACACGGATACCCGAAAGGTATCCGCTGACGACATTTTATTACCGCGAACTGCTCGGATGCCCGCCAGGCGAGGATATTATCCAATGTTATCGGATAGCACAGCCCGGTCAATATAAAGGCAGTTTGGGTTTTGAATTGGTGAAGGTCTTTGAATCCTATCCAACGTTTGGCTCGCTGGTGATCAACGATCAGGCGGCGGAGGAAGCATTCACATTCTACGATCATCCCAAAGTTTTGATCTTCCACAAGACCGATGAGTTTGATTCGCAAAAAGTCGCCGCCCTGCTGGGTACTGTGGATTTGACCAGCGCCGTTCATCTTTTGCCGAATCAGGTTGCGGGCTACAAAGATTTGCTCCTGCCCGACGCGCGTCTTGCGGCGCAGCGCGCAGGCGGCACTTGGTCTGATTTATTCAATTACGAGTGGATTCAAAACAAATATCCATTTGTTGGGGTTGTGGTTTGGTACATATTTATATTTTTATTGGGATTGGTCGCCTACCCGATCACGCGCTCGGCGTTGGCTGGGTTTCGTCAGTACGCGTATCCGCTTAGCCGCATTGTGGGTCTGGCGTTGCTCGCGTGGATTTCGTGGATGGGCGGATCAATCGGCGTGCCGTACACACGGGTATCCATCGGCGTGGCATTTGCCATTATCGCTGTGGCAGGCTTCGGGTTGTGGCTGTTGCGGCGTGATCAGTTTAAGGCTGAGTGGAATTCCAGCCGCAAATTCTTTGTGTTGGTCGAGATCATCTTTCTCGTCTTCTTCCTGATCGATTTGTTAATTCGACTCGGCAATTCGGATATGTGGCATCCGTCGAAGGGCGGCGAGCGTCCGATGGACTTTTCATATTTCAATGCGGTTTTGAAGAGCACCAGTTTCCCGCCGTATGATCCGTGGTTTGCGGGCGGCTACATTAATTATTATTATTACGGTTTTGTGCTGGCTGGCACGCCGGTGAAGTTACTTGGCATCGTGCCTTCGATTGCCTACAACTTTATCCTGCCGACCTGGTTTGCGATGATCGCGATTGGCGCATTTGCAGTTGGGTACAACCTTTTGGAGAACGGTGAAGAATCAACAACTGAAAATTCATTCTTCACGCGCAGTATTAATCCTTTATCTTTGACTACGGGTCTCGCCGCATCCACTTTTGCCATTCTGCTGGGAAATCTTGGCACGATCCAAATGATCTTTCGCGCGTTACAGCGCATGGCTGCGCCCGGTGCAACTGTGCCCGCCGACGCGACGCTCCTGCAAAGATGGAGTTGGGCGTTCAAGGGAATTTATCTTTTATTTAATGATGTCATGCTGCCCATTGGGCGCGGAGAATGGTATTGGAATCCCAGCCGCGTCATCCCGCCGGGACCGGGCAATGAGATCACCGAGTTTCCGCTTTTCACCCTGCTTTACAGCGACTTGCACGCGCACATGCTGGTCATGCCGTTGACGTTGTTCATCATTGCCTGGGCGGTTTCCTTCATCAAATCTCGCGCGCAGATGAGCCGCGCTGAATGGGTCACGACCTTTGTCATTGGCGCGTTGATGATCGGCGCATTGAAACCCACCAACACCTGGGATTTATACACTTTCTTCCCATTTGCCGCGTTGGCTGTGATCTATGCCATCAACCGCAATTTTGATTGGAAGAATCGTTTTCGCCTTCCCGATTGGGTTGGGAGCGCTTTGTTTTCCATTGCGGTTGTGATGGGTTTGTACCTGCTTGGCTCATTGATGTATTCGCCGTTTGATTTCTGGTACAGTCAGTCTTACAATAAAGTTGATCCGTGGACTGCCTCGCATACTCCGTTGTCTTCATACTTTACACATTGGGGACTGTTCCTCTTTATCATTGCCTTCTGGCTTTTCTGGGAATTGCGCGAGTGGATGGCGGCTACGCCCGTTTCGCATTTGAAGAAATTAAATCCCTACCAACTTGGGATTGAACTTGGTTTGGCGGGCGCGCTTGCCTTGTTTGCATTCTTTGTCATGGAAGGCGTGCGAGTAGCCTTGATCGCTTTGCCGCTGGCGGTTTTGGCTGGACTTTTGCTTTTGCGCCCCAATATGCCGGATGTGAAACGCGGCGTGTTGCTGATGATTGGCACCGCGCTGGCTTTGACCTTGGCTGTGGAAGTGATCACCCTGCGCGGCGACATCGGGCGCATGAACACGGTCTTCAAACTATACATGCAGGTTTGGATGTTGTTTGCAGTCAGCGCGGCGGCGGCTTTTGGCTGGTTGTTGGATGAGTTCCCATTTTGGAAGTTGCGCTGGCAGACAAGCTATCAAGCCGGTTTGTTTTTATTGCTGGCGGGCGCGTTCATGTTCACCATCACCGCCACGACAGACAAGATCAATGATCGCATTACAGATGTCACACCGCGCACGCTGGATGGCATGACTTACATGAATTACGCCCAGCATTTTGATGGGCAGATGATGGATTTGAGTCAGGACTACCGCGCCATTCGCTGGATGCAGGATAATGTGCAGGGTTCGCCCGTTATTGTGGAAGCCAATTGCACCGAATACCGCTGGTGTACGCGCTTTACAATTTACACGGGACTGCCCGGCGTGGTCGGCTGGAACTGGCATCAGCGTCAGCAGCGGGCGTTGATCGCGTCGAATACCATCTTTGATCGTGTTTCTGCCATCGGCGTTTTCTACACCACGCAAGATGCCGAAGTTGCGCGCGCCTTCCTGCGTAAGTATCAGGTCAAATATATTGTTCTTGGTCAACTTGAAAAAAATATTTATCCCGCCCTCAACCCCATGATGGATGGACTTGCCAAGTTTGAAAAATACGAAGGCAAATACTGGAAAGCGGTTTATCATGATGACGACACCACCATTTACGAAGTCATGCCGTAAAAACGCAACACGCGCCAGATATTTTTTGTTCCGCGTTGCGTAAGGAGATAACCTTGATTCTACATATTACATCCAAACAAGAATGGCTTGAAGCCCAACAACGCGGCGAGTACGTTGCGCCCAGTTTGCAAACTGAAGGCTTTATTCACTGCTCCACTGAAAAGCAGGTTTTGCATGTCGCGAACGCTTTTTATCACGGACGAAATGATCTGGTGTTGTTGAAACTCGACGAAGCGCAACTCAAGCCAGAGTTGAAGTGGGAGCCGCCCGCTGGAAATCCCGCCCCGGGCATTTCCGATTCCGATAAATTTCCGCACATCTTTGGACCGATCAACTTAACAGCCGTCGCATCTGTTCTGGACTTTGAGCCTGATCCTGCTTCGGGGAAATTCGCCCTCCCTTCAGCCCTTGCAACTGACCCATCGTTGACATGACCGCATTTATCCTCTGGTATTTCATCATCACGTTCCTTGGCTGGCTGACATTTCCGCTGGTTTATTCGCTTTTTCCCGCGCTCGCAGATCGAGGCTATACCTTGTCCCGCGCCGCGGGCTTGTTGATCTGGGGCTATGCTTTTTGGATGCTTGCCTCACTTAACATTGCGCAAAACGACACGGGCGGAATTTTGCTTGCGCTTGCTGTCATCATTGGGTTAAGCGTTTTCTCGATTTTCAATCGTCAATCGCAAATCAAAAATCAAAAATCATTAATTGTTAATTTCCTAAAATCCAACCTGCCCCTCATTCTTTCCACCGAAATTTTATTTCTCATTGCGTTTGCTTTTCTGGCTTTTGTCCGCTCTGCAAATCCCGAACTGGTCAGTACTGAAAAGCCGATGGAGTTGGCGTTCATCAACGGTATTCTGCGCTCGCCAACTTTTCCGCCGCAAGACCCGTGGCTTTCTGGGTATGCCATTTCCTATTATTACTTTGGCTATGTGATGACCGCCATGTTCGCGCGTCTTTCGGGCATCCCTGGCAGTATGGCTCACAATCTGATGACCGCGTTGATCTTTGCCCTCGGCGCAGTCGGCTCGTACGGAATTTTATATAACCTGCTTTCTGCGCGCAACATGCAACAGGCAACACGCAACCTCTTTTCTTCGCTCCTCGCCCCTCTCTTCCTCCTTCTCGTTTCCAACTTTGAAGCCCTGCTTGAAGTTCTGCATCGGCTTGGATTGTTTTGGGTGAAAGATTCTACAGGTCAATATGTTAGTCCCTTTTGGCAGTGGCTGGATATGAAGGAGTTGTCCCTTGCGCCCCTTGTGCCGTTTCAATTTATGCCTGATCGTTATCTGTGGTGGTGGCGCGCCTCGCGAGTGATTCAAGATTACGACATGCTTCACACTCCGATGGAAGTTATAGACGAGTTCCCATTTTTCTCCTTCCTGCTCGGTGACTTGCATCCGCATGTGCTGGCGATTCCTTTTAGTTTGCTGGCTATTGCCGTGGCGTTGAATATATTCCTCGGCGGCTGGCGCGGACAGATTGACTTCCCCTGGGGCTCGCGTTTACATATTAATTACACAGGTTTTCTTTTTTCAGCCCTCGTTATCGGCGGGATTGCCTTCCTCAACACCTGGGATATTTTGTCCTCCGCTGCGCTGATCGTCGGTTCGTATGTTTTCTGGCGCGTGCGCGAAGACGGCTGGCGCTGGGATCGCCTTGAAGATGTGTTCCTGCTTGCCTTGCCGCTTGGCATCGTTTCTCTCTTGTTGTATTTTCCGTTTTATCTTGGGTTTTCTTCACAGGCGGGCGGTATTCTGCCCAACTTCATGTACCCCACGCGCGGCGCGCACCTTTGGGTTATGTGGGGCACACTGCTCATTCCGATTTTTGCCTATCTTGTTTATTTGTGGCGCGGCGAAAAGAATCAATCCAATTGGAAACTCGCCTTCTCGCTCGGACTTGGCTTTGCGCTTTTTCTTTTCCTCATGGCTTTTGCCATTGCTTGGGTCGGTTCCTACGTTGAAAAAGATTTTGTGTTTTGGTTCCTTGATTCTCAAGGCATGTCTGCCAGCGCTTTTCTGGGGGCAACCTCATTGCGGCGTTTGACATATATTGCAAGCCTCATTACCCTGCTGTCTGTGTTGATCCCCGCGCTCGCACATCTTTTGCCGCTTCGCGCAACACCTGAAATGGAATCCGAAACCATCGAAATTTCACAAACCAAAATCGAAAGCCAATTCATCCTCCTTCTCATTACCCTTGGCTCCATCCTCGTCATTGCACCTGAGTTTGTCTACCTCCGCGATCAATTTGGTTATCGCATCAACACCATTTTCAAATTTTATTATCAAGCATGGATGTTATGGAGTCTTGCCGCTGCGTTTGGCTCCGCGTATTTGATCCAAAATTTGCCTCGCATAAAAAACATCATCTTCAGCGTGGTGATCGGTCTGGTTATTTTTTCTGGTTTGTTGTACCCGGTCTTCAGTCTGCTGACCAAGACAGACAACTTCAAACCGTTTTACGGTTTTACCCTCGATGACTTTGACCGTCTCACGCGCGAAAATCCAGATGAAGCCGCCGCCATTCAATTTCTGCGTACCGCCCCAGAGGGGATCGTTGCCGAAGTGGTGGGAGGCAGTTACAGCAATTATGCGCGTATCTCCACTTATACCGGCTTGCAAACAGTGATCGGCTGGCCTGGGCACGAAGCCCAATGGCGCGGCGATTTCGCTCCGCAAGGCTCGCGCATTGATGACGTTGCCAAACTTTACACCACAACGAGTTGGGAAGAAGCGCAGCTCATCATTGAACAATACAACATTCGTTACATTTACATCGGCTCTCTTGAACGAACATCCCTGACCGTGAAGGAAGATAAATTCAAAATTCATCTCAAGCCCATCTTCCAACAGGGTGAGGTATCCATTTACGAAGCGCCGTAATTCTTGATACTCAATTTAAACCGATTACAATTGCCTTATGACCTACCGACATTTCAAACACGAAGCCTGGCTCTATGCGCTGGCGTTTCTTATTGCAGTTGCGCTGCGCTTTATTCAACCGGGTGCGCTCCCCTTGGCTGACGCGGAAGCCGCGCCCGCCTTGCAAGCCCTGCAAATCGCACAGGGCTTTAAACCCGCGCTCAGTCCGCATCCACTTTACATTCTTTCCACCTCAGCGCTCTTTTTCCTCTACGGCGGCGGTACTGATTTTCTCGCCCGATTTTTCCCCGCTTTGATTGGAAGTCTGCTCGTCTTTGTCCCCCTGCTCTTTGCAGATCGGATCAAACCCCGCCCCAGCCTGATCCTCGCCTTTTTCATTGCACTGGATCCGGGCATGGTCGCCCTCTCGCGCCAGGCAGCCAGTCCCATTTTTGCAATCACATTCCTGCTCCTTGCCTGGGGATTCTATAATAAAAATAAAACCAATTTCGCTGGCATCTTTGCCGCGCTCGCCTTTCTCAGCGGACCTTCGGTCTGGTCCGGCATTCTTGGACTTGCCATCACCTGGGCAATCCTTCAGGCAGTAAACTCCCGCCGTCCAGCCCAAAACAGCTCTGAAGAAAAAACGCTGGAACCTCCAATTCAACGTTCAACATTGGTCATTCCATTCATCGCCACGCTCGTTACCGTAGGCACGCTTTTGTTCATCGTTCCCAATGGAATTAGCGCTGCGCTGGCGTCCATTCCCGCCTATATCAAAACCTGGTTGACTGATGTTGATATTCCCGCCAGCAGGCTTTTCTTCTCGCTGCTTATTTATCAACCGCTTGGTATTTTGCTCGTCGTCATCGCATCTGTTCGCGGCTGGCGTACGGGTAGCAGTCGAATTATCCCGCTTAGTATTTGGTTTTTTGTCGCGTTATTGCTGGCGATCTTCAATCCATCTCACCAAATGGCTGATCTGGCTTGGGCTTTGATTCCGCTTTGGGGTATGGCGGCGCTTGAACTTACCCGCAACCTGGATATTTTTATCGAAGAACGAAATGAAGTGGCTGGCGTTGTTTTTCTAACCATATTCATCTGGACTTTTGCATGGCTCGATTTTTCAGGGTTGACCATTCTCCCGCCAGATTCACAGGAATATGTCATGCGGTTCTGGCTCTTGCTTGGCTCGCTATTCCTGCTTGTGATGAGCCTCTTGCTTGTTGCGGCTGGCTGGTCAATTCGCATTGCGCAGTTTGGCGGAATTTGGGGCATGGCTCTCGTGCTTGGGGTACTCGGATTCGGCGGCGCGCTTGGCTCAGCAGGTTTTCGCGGACAGTATGCTCCCGAATTGTGGTGGCAGGAAAACATCCCCGTCCATGCTGATCTTGTTGAAGCAACAGTAAGTCAGGTTTCAGAATGGGGGCTTGGCGATGACCACGCCGCATCAGTGATGATTGTTGGCATGGATTCTCCGGCGCTCGAATGGGTGCTGCGCGAGCGTCAAATTTTTGTCGTGGAGCCTTCGCAGTTGGATATTTCCAGTGCGCCGTATTTTGTCATCACCCCGCTTCAAGATGATCCCGCCCTCTCTTCTGCCTACCGTGGACAGGACTTTGCCTGGCGACAACCTCCCTTGTGGAATATTGCATTGCCACAAGATTGGGTGCGCTGGGTGGCTTTGCGTGAAATGCCGCAAACTGGCGAAACCATTATTCTTTGGGCGCGTGACGATCTCTTCCTGAATTCTGCCCCTTCACAACCGTAGTACACCCACATAAACGACATGATAAAAAAAACTCCCCCTTCCATCATCGCCCTCGACGGTCCTGCCGCATCGGGCAAATCTACACTCGGACGAACCCTGGCTGACACGCTGGGTTATCTTTTTTTTGACACAGGCGTGATGTATCGCGCCGTCACGTGGATTGCCCTCCAGCACGATCTCAACTTGAGCGACGAGGCAGTCATCACCGAACTTGCGCAGAAAGCGCAAATTGATATTCAGCCTCCATCAAAAAATGACGGACGCGCCTGCGACGTGATCATTGGCGGGAAGGATGTCACCTGGGACATGCGCAATGACGAAGTGGATGCGAACGTTTCGGTTGTCTCTGCCTACGCTGGGGTTCGACAGGCATTATCTGAACAACAGCGCCGCATTGGTTTGCGCGGACGGGTGGTTATGGTTGGGCGCGATATTGGCACGGTTGTGCTGCCCGAAGCCGATCTCAAAGTCTATTTGGATGCCAGCGCGGAAGAACGCGCCAAACGTAGGTTTGACGAGATCATCGCGCGCGGCGATCCGGCTGATTATGAAGAAATTCTCCGCAAGGTCATCGAGCGAGATCGTATTGACTCAACTCGCGCCGTTGCGCCATTGCGTCCCGCCGACGATGCAGTCATCATCGACTCAGACAAAATGAACGCCGAACAAGTTGTTGCGCGTGTCATGGAGTTGTGTAAATAGTTTTCAACAAATTCAAAACGGATGCCGCGGTATTTGCGCCATCCGTTTTGAATCAGTACTCCTAAATTTCAAAAATTTTCCAGAGCGGGGGAAATGTTCGGGTTGGCTGAACAGGCTGCGGCGTTGTGTTGAGCGAGCGGCTGCTCAGGCACAAACAATCTTGTAATCTCACCTGCATTATTTAGGGCTATAATTCAGAAAATGAAATTCCTTCTCACGCTCCTTGCAGGCATTGCTTTTCCCGCCCTTCCAACCTCGGTGGGCTGGTTTGCTTGGATATCTTTGCTTGCCATGTTGGTTTATGCGCTGTTTCGTTGGCGTGACTACCAGCCTGCGTGGAATGGACGGGAGTGGGGAATTTTCTTTACATTTTTAATTCTGATCCCCCTCACCAGTTTGTTCATTGGGTTACGGCTTTCCTCCGACTCTGCCCGACCTTTGCCTGGTCTGCCCGCCGACGCGCCTGGTTCTGCGCTGATGATTTTCTCCGCCATTCCCTGGCTGTTGGGCGGTGGGTTGCTTGGTCCCATAGGTGCGGCTGTGCTTGGCGCATTCTCAGGACTTTTGCGCGGCGCGTGGGATACGTATTCCATTTTTTCCATTATTGAATTTGCCATATTGGGCGCGTGGTTTTCTACAAACATGCGCCAACGATACCGAACACCAGCGTATAAGTTATTGCGCCAGCCAATTGTGGGCGCTTTGTTGTTGATCCCGTTTCATACGCTATTCTATGGCGCGCCTTGATTTTGCCCTCAGCAATGCGTGGATTGTGACGCTTGCGTTTGGCGGTGAGATGCTGGTGGGGGGCTTGGTGGCGCAGATTATTTCAAAGGCGTTCCCCGTTATATGGGGCGATAAAAAGGCATTGCAGCCTTCCCCCGCTGAGAGAAGCCTTGAGTCGCGCTTCCTGTTTGGCGTGGGGACGTTTATTTCCCTTTTGTTGTTAACTTTGTTGATCGGTGATTGGGTGGTGGCTGGACGCGCCGCGCGCGATATGTTGCAAGACCGCCTTTCCAGTGCAAGCGAATCTGCGGCGCAGAGTGTGCCGTTCTTTCTTGAAACAGGACAAAACCTGACGGTGCAATTGGCTTCTGATCCACGCCTGTTGACGGCTACCGGCGATGAGTTGAAGTCGATCATTGGTTTGCGTATTCAGGCAGTTCCGTACTTTGATCAGTTCTTTGTGCTTGAAGCAAGTGACGATCAATCTTTACTTGCGGGTTATCCTGAAACTGCCAGTGCAAGTTTCCAACTGTATCCCGATGAAATGTCCGGCATGTTGCTGGCATCCAGCGGCGTGTTGACTCAGATTTATTCGATACCGCCCATTTCAGTAGATGACGCTTCGCGTGTCTCTTTTCTGGTTGCCATTGTGGATGGACTTGGGCAGGTACAGCGGGTGTTAATTGGACGTACTACATTGGAGACCAATCCGCTCACCTTGCCGTTGATTGAGAATATTAATAACATGCGTGATCTGGGCGGCGCAGGTCTTTTGTTAAACGAAAATGGCCGCGTCATTTACCATTCAGATCGGACACAAATATTATCCACCTACAACGGTCAACGCGGAGATTTGCCTCTTTTTTATGATGGCACTGCGTCAGATGGCACGCGGCAATGGGTTTATTACCAGCCCGTGATTGGGCGTCCGTGGGCGGTTGTGTTGACTGTTCCTGCACAGCAGGCGCAGCAACTTTCGTTGAATATTGCCATGCCGCTCTCGTTGATGATCATTTTCCTCGCTTTTGTGGCAATGGTTTCGTTGCGCGTGGGGTTGCGTGTGGTGACCGGTTCTTTGCAAAGCCTGGCTGCCGAAGCCAACCGTATCGCGCAGGGCAACCTTGACCATCCGCTTCAAGTGGATGGCGTGGATGAAGTTGGTCAATTACGTCGCGCATTCGAGCAAATGCGATCCAGTTTGCAGGCGCGACTCGGCGAAATCAACAGCCTGCTGCGCGTCAGTCAGGGGGTCGCATCCAGCCTTGAGATGCAGGATGCGGTCAAGCCGGTGTTGGATGCAATTCTTTCCACCGGCGCAAATTCAGTCAGTGTGGTACTTTCGCCCAATATTCTGCCTGATACCTTTGTTGAACTGCCTTCACGTTTCGCTCTGGGCGATGTACAGGATATTTACGCTCATCTGGATGAGCAAATTCTTACGCTGGCGCAGAATCAGGAAAAGATTGTTCTGCCAAACCTAAGCCGTTCGCGCGAATTAAATCTTGACTCATCCCTGCCACAACCTTTGGCTTTGTTGGCTGTCGCTTTGCGACACGAGAACCGTTATTATGGCGTGGTCTGGGCTGGTTTCGAACAGCCGCGCATGTTCTCTGATTCAGACGTTCGCTTTGTGACTACACTTGCGGGTCATGCGGCGTTGGCAGTTGCGAATGCGCATTTATATTTGAGTGTGGAAGCCTCCCGCCGTCAGTTGGAGGCAGTTCTCAATTCCACGCCAGACCCGGTTCTGGTCACGGATCATCGCAACCGATTGTTGATCACCAACCGCGCGGCATCCATTGCTCTGGGACAGGATGTAAACAAAAGCACAGGCATGGAAACTGAAAAGGTTGTAAAACTTAAACCTTTGCTGGCTTTACTGCAAAGCACAACGACTGAAAATCAATCTGCTGAGATCGTGCTGGCTGATAAACGCACCTACCTTGCCACCGCATCCTCGGTGATCGTGGAAGGACAGCAGATTGGACGTGTCTGCATCATGCGTGATGTGACGCATTTCAAGGAATTGGATACAATGAAATCGGAGTTCGTGGCTACGGTCAGTCACGACCTGCGCTCCCCGCTGACGCTGATGCGCGGCTACGCCACCATGCTTGAAATGGTCGGCGAATTGAACGAGCAGCAACAGGGCTATGTCAAGAAGATTATTTCGGGCGTTGAAAATATGTCCCGTCTGGTCAACAATCTGCTCGATCTTGGGCGCATTGATCTGGGTGTTGGACTTCAAGTTGATCATGTCACGGTGCTTGATATTATCGAGCGTGCAACCAGCGCCTTGCAATTGCAAGCCACGCAAAAAGGCATTGATCTGAGCGTGGAACTTTCCAAGGATATGCCCCATGCAGTGGAAGCCGATCAGGCGCTTTTGCATCAGGCGGTATATAACCTTGTGGAAAATGCAATTAAGTACACGCCGGATAATGGACGTGTGACCATCCGCACCTCATCCCAACCTGGTTGTTTGATCTTTGCTGTGGAAGATTCGGGCATCGGCATTGCGCCAGATGATATGCCGCGCCTGTTTGAGAAATTCTATCGCGGCAAACAACGCGAGGCGCGCGCCCAACACGGTTCGGGGCTGGGACTTGCCATTGTTCAATCCATTGCTACCAATCATGGCGGCAAGGTATGGGTGGATAGCGTGATGGGCAAAGGCAGTACGTTCTATTTACAAATTCCCCTTGCTCAACCCAAAGAGCCAAAATCTGCATAAAAAAGAATTTGGACTATAATCACGCCTTGCCCTCCAGCAAGGCGGCGGGTATATATTTTTTATGTAAATAGGTATTTATGATCAATCACGAAAATAATCCACAAACCTCCATCATTGAGCGTACTACAAACTATAAGCCCCCGCGCAACTTGAGTTCCTGGTTGATTGGGCGTCCGCTCTCAACGGCAGACGCATCCCATCAGACAATTGGAAAACTTGTGGGGCTTGCAGTTTTTGCATCTGACGCGCTTTCTTCCACAGCCTATGCCACACAGGAAATACTTGTCATACTTGCGGCGGCTGGCACAATAGCCTTTGGCTATGTTGTTCCGATTTCGATTGCCATTGTTATTCTGCTGGCCATCGTTACGATTTCGTATGAGCAAACCATCCACGCCTATTCGGATGGCGGTGGCGCATATATTGTTGCGCGCGATAATCTTGGCGAATTCCCAGCCTTGATTGCGGGCGCGTCCTTATTAACCGATTACATCCTGACGGTGTCGGTTTCCATTGCGTCCGGAGTCGCGCAGATCACATCTGCGTTTCCGGATTTATACCAATATCGCGTTGTGCTTTCTGTTATCTTCATCATGTTTATTATGATGATGAACTTGCGTGGCGTGAAAGAGTCAGGCGCTGCGTTTGCTGTTCCAACTTATTTCTTTGTGGTGTTGATGTTTGTTGCCGTGGGAGTCGGGCTTTTCCGCCTGTTTGTTACCGGCACACTGGGAACAGTGATTGATAAGCCTGAAATGTTGGTACATGGCGTGGCAACCATTACGCCTTTCCTGATTTTGCACGCCTTCGCCAGCGGAACCACTGCGCTCACCGGCGTGGAAGCCATCTCAAATGGTATTACCGCGTTCAAAGAACCGCGCAGTAAAAATGCAGGCATCACACTGGTTTGGATGTCTCTTATTTTGGGTTCGCTTTTTCTCGGTATCTCCTTCCTTACAAAATCCATTGGCGCAGTTCCATCAGAAAGTGAAACTGTGATCTCGCAGTTGGCGCGCACCATCTTTGCCGGGCGCGGCACTTTGTATCTGATGTTGATTGGCGCCACTACCGTCATTCTAATCATGGCGGCGAATACGGCCTTTGCAGACTTTCCACGGTTGGGGGCGCTTGTGGCAAAGGACGGTTTCCTGCCGCGCCAGTTAACGTATCGCGGCAGTCGTTTGGTGTATTCACGCGGTATTGTTGCCCTGGCTTTTATTGCATCCATTCTCCTGATCATCTTTAATGCAAGCGTTACGCGTTTGATCCCGCTGTATGCAATTGGCGTGTTTCTATCGTTTACGCTTTCACAAGGCGGCATGTCTCTTCGCTGGCTAAAAATTGGAAAACTAAAACCCGACGAGGAAAAGGTGGAACGTGGTTCCACTCTGCGTTTTGTAAAAGACTGGAAACTTAAAATGATCGTCAACGGATTTGGATCATTCTGCACCGCCATCGTGATGATAGTTTTTGCAGTCACCAAATTTAGAGACGGCGCATGGGTGGTTTTAATTCTTATTCCTTCCCTGGTGGCAGGATTTTGGATGATTCACCGCCATTACAACAATTTAGCCAAAACGCTTTCCCTTGATAATTTTGGCGTCATCCCCCCGCACACCATGCGTCACCGCGTAATTTTACCGGTCAGCGGCGTGCATCAGGGGACGCTTGCCGCACTGCGCTACGCCCGCATGTTGTCTGACGATGTAACCGCCGTGCATGTTGTGATCGAACCGGCAGACGCTGAAAAAGTCCGCGCCAAATGGGAAACCTGGGGTGGGGGCGTACGCATGGTTCTGCTCGATTCTCCCTATCGCCTGTTTGTTGAGCCAATTCTCGGATATATCTCTGACATTGCCGATATGCGCCAGCCAGGAGAGACGATTACAGTTGTGGTGCCTGAATTTGTTTCAGACAGCCGAATCACCAGCGCCCTGCATACCAATACCGCAAATATTTTGCGCGATCAGTTAAAGAATAAGCACGGTATTGTCATCACCAATGTGCCATATCATGTGCATGAAGAAAGCATAGTGTAAGGAGTTCTAAATATGAATTTTATCGTCATCGGGTGCGGAAGGGTGGGCGCGGAACTTGCCTACCGCCTGTACCAAAATGGATATCAGGTCGTGGTTGTGGATAGCAACCGTAACTCGTTCAACCGCCTTCACGCCGATTTTCACGGACGCACCGTGGAAGGTGAGGCGCTCTCCAGCGATACCTTCACCCGCGCCGGCATGGAAACTGCCGACGGTGTTGCAGTTGTCACCAACACAGACACCATGAACGCGGTCATTGGGCACGCCATCCGCGCGCATTATCCGCAGGTAAAGCGCGTGCTTGTTCGCAATTATGACCCCGCCATGCGCGGAATGTTGGAGGCGTTTGGATTGCAGTCTGTCAGTTCCACCGCATGGGGCGCCGAGCGTTTACAGGAATTGTTGATTGATGCATCCTTCCGCTCTGTGTTCTCCGCTGGAAATGGCGAAGTGGAAGTATACGAAATTTACATTCCTGAAAAATGGGTTGAACGGACTGTTTCCGACCTGTTATCTGGCTGTACCAACACCATTGTTATTGCCGCCTTGACCCGCGCAGGACGCGCCGAATTGACATCGCCTGATTTAATGTTGAAAGGCGGCGATATTCTGACTGTGAGCGCAACATTGGAAGGTGTAACCGCCCTTCACGCGCGTTTACAAGAAGGAATGGAGGCTTAATATGTTTGTTTTTATCGCAGGCGGCGGAAGAACCGGCGCGCAACTGGCCAAACAACTACTGGAGCAAAATCACCAGGTTCGCTTGATCGAGCATCGGCGTGAATTGCTGGCGTTATTGCATCGCGAAATTCCCACAGAAGTGATTTATGAGGGCGTTGCAACCGACCCAAACGTTTTGAAACTTGCCGGATTGGAAAAGGCGAATGTCATTGTCACCACCAGCAGTGACGATGCCGCCAATTTGGTCATCTGCTATCTGGCGCGCACCCTCTTCAACGTCCGCCGCACGGTTGCCCGCATCAACAATCCGCTGAACGCCTGGCTCTTTGACCAGAATTTTCATGTGGATGAGACCATCAACCAGGCCGATGTGATGGCGCACCTTATTCAAGAGGAAATGTCTCTCGGCGATATGATGACCCTGCTCAAACTGCGCCGTGGACGGTATTCAGTGGTCGAGGAAAAAGTTCCCGCTGGCGCGAAGGCCATTGGAACAAAAATCAAAGACCTCGGTTTGCCCGATCAATGCATTGTTGCGGCAATCATCCGCCATGGGCAGATTACCCTGCCGCGTGGCACCAGCATCCTTGAAGAAGGCGATGAAGTGCTGGCTGTCACAGATACAGAAGGGGCGCAGGAATTGGCCAAACTATTGGCTCCCCCTACCAGACCTGTAAAATAAACTGGAAAGTAAGATACTTCAGACCCTAAAGGTTTTCAAACCTTTAGGGTCTTTTATCAACGCGTAGTGAGGTATTTATGAATCGCAAACTGGATTGGTCCCTGCTGTTTCTTTTTGCCGCCCTGCTTTTTGGCGCGGTGGTTCGCTTTGAGCCGGTCATTTCAAACGGATTTCCACTCAATGACGGCGGCATGTTCTACGCCATGATCCGCGACTTGCAGGCGAATCATTACATTCTTCCGCAATTCACAACCTATAATTTTGTAGATATTCCCTTTGCCTACCCCCCGCTTGGATTTTACATCGCCGCCGCTTTTTCCAGTTTACTGCCTGTTTCTGAACTTCAAATATTGCTCTGGCTGCCGGCTTTAGTGAACACCCTTGCCATCTTTGCTTTTTATAAACTTGCGGGACAAATTCTTCCTTCGCGCATGTCGGCTTCGCTGGCAACGCTGGCGTACGCGCTTTCATCGCGCGCCTTTCTTTGGCAGGTGATGGGCGGCGGAATTACCCGCGCCTTTGGCATGTTGTTTTTGATTCTTATGCTGTGGCAGGCTGTGCAACTCTTTAGGGAATATACGCTCAAACGGCTTGCGCTGACCATTCTCTTTGGCGCATGTACGGTGATGAGTCATCCGCAGACGGCTTTACATGCCGTACTGGGCGGCGCAATGATTTTTCTCTTTTATGGGCAAAACAAACGCGGAGTTATTTCATCCCTGCTTGTGGGCGCGGGAGTCCTTCTGCTGACTGCCCCCTGGTGGGCGACTGTGTTTTTACAGCATGGGTTTGAGCCTTTGCTTTCGGCAGGTCAAACCAGCCGCCGCACACTTGAGTTTTATTTGATTGTTTTGAATCTGCACAGCCCAACGAACATCCTGGCCCTGCCGTTTTTGATTTTTTTCTATATTGGGCTTTGGCTTTCCTTTAAACGCCGCGAGTTCTTCTTCATCACCTGGATTGTGCTTGCCTATTTGATTGATACGCGCGGCGGCGATGGTGTTGCGTTGCTGGCTGAATCGATGCTGGCGGGGACGGGGCTGATCCAACTCTCAGCCTGGATCAGCCGCTCGGACAGTGATCAACCCGAGGGCGTGGTGATGAAGCGCGCCAGTCAAATCCTCATCTTTGGCTCGGCGTTTTATTTCCTCCTCGCCGCCAGCATCTCTGATTTTCAATTGATCAACACAAGTTTGAAACCCGAAGATATTAAAATGATCGACTGGGTCAATTTGAATGTGGATGACGGGAAAACTTTTTTGCTTTCAACCGGACGCGAATTTTCGATGTCTGACCCGATGCAGGAATGGTTCCCCGCGTTGACCAAACAGCACAGCGCGACCACCCTGCAAGGTTTGGAATGGACCCTGTCTGATAAGTTTTTCCCGTGGTACGAGCAGTTGGTGTCCTTTCAACATTGCGCCGATTTGGATTGTGTTACCTCGTGGAGCGCGGCGAATGGCGTGGATTATGATTATTTAATTGTGCTCATTCCGCTGAAAGACGATGAAAGTGAATTTGGAAAATCTCTGCGAAGTCTTGCGCTTTTAACCCGCGCTTCCGATTCGTATGCGTTGGTTTATGAGTCCAAGACCGCGCTGGTATTTGAGGTGGAGAAGTAGTCATGCCATACGAGGTGACAGTCACTTTTAAAGTGACTGTCACCTGTGTTTATAATCTCTTCCTTCCCATTCAGCCATAAATTGATCGAGGAAGCGCAGCATGATTTCATGCCGTTGCTCTGCGATTTTTTTTGCGGCTAGCGTGTTCATCATATTTTTGAGCAAAAGTAGTTTCTCGTAAAAGTGGTTGATGGTTGCGCTTTTGCTGTTCTTGTATTGTTCAAAACTTGCGTGCATTTGATTTTGCGCTTCAGGGTCGTACATGGGTCTGCTTTTGTATCCGCCGTAAGCGAAGGCGCGACCGATTCCAATTGCGCCGATGGCATCAAGACGGTCAGCATCCTGCACGATGAAGCCTTCGAGGGTTTTCATTTTGTTTTCGACTTGCGCGCCTTTGTAAGACACGCGCATGATGATTTCGCAGACAGCCTGAATAATTTGCGGTTCAACGCCGCAGGATTCCATCCAGGCTTTGGCGCGGCGCGGGGTTTCGTCTTCGCTCTCGTTGAACTTCCAGTCGTCAAGGTCGTGGAGCAGCGCGGCGAGTTCCACGATGAATAGGTCGGTTCGGGTCGCTTCGTGCTCACAAATGGAAATGGCATTCTTCCACACGCGGTAGATGTGCCACCAGTCATGCCCCGAGGAATCGTCGCCGAATTCCTGCTTGATATATTCTGCTGTTTTTTGGATGATCTCTTTTTTATTCATGCCCGCAATTCTACAACATTCCGGCGGTGATATACTGCCAGTATTCAATGCGATGTGAAAAGCGAGAAGGAAAATCAAATGAAAAATAAAATACAGATCATTCTTGCCTGTGTCCTTGTTGTGGCGGTTGTTTTGGCTTGCGGCCAGTTTTCATCCCAGTCTGCGTCGCCCGCCTCCCCTTCCGCAGTGACCGCTGTGATTGTCCCCGAACAATCTGTTGAATCTGGCGCGGAGGCTGGTTCGTCGGGCTTGGGTGATTCGCTTTATCCTGGTTTTGGTAATGGCGGTTATGACGTGGCGAGTTACGCGCTGGACATTACCGTTGATGATATTTCCACCAGCCGATTGACGGCGATGACAACCATCGAAGCCGTTGCGACGCAAGACCTGCTTGGTTTTAATTTGGATTTTGTCGGCTTTGAAATTTCCTCGCTGACGGTCAACGACGAGCCTGCTGATTTTTCGCGCAAAGGGCAGGAGTTGACCATCACACCGCTCAAACCGCTTCTGAAAGATCAATCTTTTACGGTGGTGATTCAATACCAAGGCTCGCCAGAGAAGATGCAGTCTTTGTCAATGCCTGTGCAGGCGGGCTGGGTGACGGTGAATGGCGGCAGTTTTGTGTTGAGCGAACCAGATGGTTCGGCTAGTTTTTATCCCGTGAACGATCATCCGCTGGATAAGGCAAAATATACTTTTCGCGTGACGGTTCCAAATCCGCTGGAGGTGGCGGCGAATGGCGTACTGATCGAGACCATAGATAACGGCGATACGTCCACTTTTGTCTTTGAGGTGCGCGATCCGATGGCTAGTTATCTTGCGACCATCAATATTGATGAGTTCGATATTGAAACCATGACCTCTGAAAATGGCGTCCCAATCCGAAATTATTATTCATCAGAATTGCCCAAGGAAGTCCGCGAGCCGTTTGCGCGGCAGGGTGAAATGATTGATTATTTTAGCGAGATTTATGGCCAGTATCCGTTTGAGGTGTATGGCTCCATGGTAATGAATGCTGTCTTTGAATCGGCGCTTGAAAATCAAACCCTTTCCATTTATGGAATTGATGCGATTGATTTTGAGGATGTGGCAGAGACGGAGTTCATTGTGGCGCACGAACTATCTCACCAGTGGTTTGGAGACAGCATCAGCGTGGCTGATTGGGGCGACATCTGGCTCAACGAAGGTTTTGCGACCTACTCCGAAGGGCTGTGGATCGAACATCTCGACGGGCGCGAAGCGTTGGATGATTGGGTGAAATCTCAATATGCGGATGTGGTTGAAAATTCCTACCCTGCGCCGGGCAATCCATCTGCGGATGACCTGTTCAACGGCGGAGTTTATGTTTGGGGCGGATTGACCCTGCACGCCCTGCGGCTTGAAGTTGGCGATGAAACCTTCTTTGAAATATTGCCAGCCTATTTTGAACGCTACAAAAACGGCAACGCCACCACCGCTGATTTTATTGCCGTCGCCGAGGAAGTCAGCGGAAAAGACCTGACAGAATTTTTTGACAACTGGCTGTACGGCGAAACAATTCCGCCCATTCCGGCGCTGGGGCTGGGGAATTAATAGGGAGAAGTTTCCATGAATGAACCGCGCACTTATCGCCATTCACTTATTCAACTTGTATTTGCCCTTTTGCTCCTGGCGGTGTTGGGCGTTGTCTTGCTGATAATAATCATCCAAACAAATCGCCCCTTGTTGATTCCTTTTATTATCTTTTACGGGGTTATTTTTCTGTCCATCTTTTATTCGATGACGTTGAAGACAATTATTTCAGCGGATGAGATTTCCTCTCAAACTTTTTTCGGCGTGAAAACACTGCGCTGGGGCGAGATTAGCCGCGTATCGGGCAGTGGAAATTCCCTCAAGTTGCACAACTTTGACGGCGATGTGACGGTTGCGCCAAACGAGCAGTTGCCAGGCTACGAAGAAGTTGTGGAATGGATCGGCGCTAAACGGCTAGATTTATTCAATCCGCTGGAACATGGCAACATGACAAAAAATCTGGAGTACGGACTAATACTGCCCTCGATTGCATTGTTCACGCTTGGAATTGGCGTTTTTATTATGCTCCAGATGTATTATGCAGGCGCGGGTATCTTTTCCCTCCTTCCATTCATCGTTCTGCTCATTGTAAGCATCGTTGTTTTTGGAATTGCATTTTCAGCGCCGCAATCTTTAACTGTGAATGAGAAATCCCTGCTCATTAAGTACCTGTCCAGCCAAACGATGGTACAGGCAGACGAAGTCCAATCGGTTGAATTAAAATACCAGCAATCTCGAAACGGAAAAATATATTTTGTAAAACTCAATCTGGTTGGGAAAAAACCTATACGGCTCTCAGGATTAAAGCCCAGCCTGCCCATTATCTATCTCACGCTCAAAAACTGGCATGGAAAGAATTCTGCAATGGGTCTGGCAGTTCAACAAAATTAATATACGCCGACAATTTTCTGTTAACGGTAGACTGCTATAATAAGCCCATCTTATTGACAGGCAGAATTGCCCAATTACCAATTACTATTTACCAATAACCAATCACCAATAAACCCTATGACTCAACATCGAATCACCGACGACCTGGAAGCCCTCCTCGACGTTCTCCCCCTTAATATCCGTCACGCGGTCGAAAAAGCGAACAACAGCGAAAGATTGCTGGAGATTGTCATTGACCTTGGGCGCGTATCTGTTGCGCGTTTTGTCGAAGGCGAAATTACCCTTTCTGAAAAAGAGATCGCGCGCGCAGACATTGATCACATCACCGAGCGCATCGGCACCTTTGATGCGGATAATCGCGCCGGTATGGAGCGCACGCTTCACCGCATCTCCGCCATCCGCAACCGGCTTGGCGCAGTGGTGGGACTCACCTGCCGCGTGGGTCGCGCCGTGTACGGCACCGTGGATATTATTCAAGACATCATCGAATCGGGTAAATCCGTTTTAATTCTTGGCAGACCTGGCGTTGGAAAAACCACGCTCCTGCGCGAAGCCGCCCGCATCCTTGCGGAAAATAAACGCGTCGTCATCGTGGATACATCCAACGAGATCGGCGGCGACGGCGATGTGCCGCACCCCGCAGTTGGGCGCGCGCGCCGAATGCAAGTCAGCCAGCCCACACTTCAACATGAAGTGATGATCGAAGCCGTTGAAAATCACAACCCTGAAGTCATCGTCATTGATGAAATTGGGCGCGAACTCGAAGCGCAGGCGGCGCGTACCATCGCCGAACGCGGCGTGCAATTGATCGGCACGGCGCACGGGCAAACGCTCGACAATCTTTTGCTCAACCCAACCCTCAGCGATCTCATCGGCGGCATCGAAGCGGTCACGCTTTCAGACGAGGAAGCCCGTCGGCGCGGCACGCAGAAAACCGTGTTGGAGCGCCGCTCGCCCCCGACCTTTGATGTGGTGATCGAAATTCAAACCCGCGACCGTTTTGCGGTTCACCTTGATATATCCGCTTCGGTGGATTCGCTTTTACGCGGCGTCCCTGTGCCACCCGAACTTCGCACACGCGATGCCGAAGGGAAGATCGTGATCGAGAAAGCCGCACCCGCTCCACGGTCGAAGATGGAAGCGCGGGATGTGGTCAAGGCTCCGCGTCGTGGACGTCAATCCGCAGAACCGACTCAGCCCAAACCTGATCCGGTTAGCGAGGGGCAGAATCCACGCTTCGACTCCTCCAGCGCCAATCAAACTCCGGCAATCCTGACCTCGCCTTTGCAAACGGTGCGCGTGTTCGCGTACGGCGTGGCGCGCAACCGATTGATGCAAGCCGCGAAGCGCCTTGGCGTACCTGCGGTGATCGTGACCGACGTGGACGAAGCCGACGCGCTCGTGACCCTGCGGACATATTATCGCAACCGCGAGCAAACGGTGATGGATGCCGAACATCGCGGACTGCCCATTTATGTTTTGCGCGCCAACACCGTGGCGCAAGTGGAACAATTCCTCGGCGATCTGTTTAACATCAGCGAACAGCAGCACCCGCGTGACAGCATGGACAGCGTGCGTGACGAAACACAGCAAGCCATCTCGGCGGTACTCAACGGCGAACGCTGGGTGGATTTGCCCCCCGGCACATCTCTTGTGCGCCGCCTGCAACACGAACTGGCGCGCAATGCCGAGTTGGTTTCACATTCGTACGGCAAAGAACCCAGAAGGCATGTGAGAATTTTTAGGGAGTAAAAAATGCAGAAGGATGAATGAAGAATGCAGAATAAAACCTTCATCCTTCATCGTTATTATTATGTTCATCACACTCGAAGGTCCCGAAGGCTCCGGCAAGACATCCCACATACCCCACCTCGTTGAGTTTTTGCGCGAGAAGGGGTATACCGTTTTTTCCACCCGCGAACCAGGCGGCACATCCATCAGCGAGCAGATCCGCGATATTTTGCATGACTTGAAAAATACCGAGATGCACCCGCGTACCGAGACCCTGCTCTATCAAGCCGCGCGCGCGCAGATCGTGGAGCAGGTTATCAAGCCGCGCTTGGCTGTGGGCGAGATCGTCATCTCTGACCGTTATTACGATTCGACGATTGCATATCAAGGCTACGGACACCAACAGGATTTGGATCAAGTCCGCGCGCTGGTGAAATACGCCACCGGCGGCTTGACCCCCGACCTGACCATTTTGCTCGACCTCGATGTGGAAGTGGGACTCAAACGAAAAAAGCAAAATGCATCCGAATGGAATCGCATGGACGATCATGAAGTGAAATTCTACGAGCGAGTCCGCGCGGGATATTTGGAGTTGGTCAAGCGGGAGCCGCAGCGCTGGGTGGTGGTCAACTCAGAACAAAAATGGGAAGAAGTGCAGGCGGAGTTGAAGAAGGTGATTGTGGGAACGTTGAACATTCAAAGTTAAACGTCAAAGGTTGAAGGTCAAAAGTCGATGATTGTTGAAAATGAAAACGATATCAAACACCTGAAAATAATCGGTCACATCTGTGCCATGACTTTACAGGAAATGATGAAACACGCCAAACCCGGCATGACCACCGCTGAGTTGGATAACATTGGCATGGAATTTCTAAAAAAAGAAGGCGCGCAGTCTGCGCCGATGAGCATGTATCATTTCCCTGGCGCGACGTGCATCAGCATTTCGCCGGTTATCGCGCACGGCATTCCCGGTGACCATGTTCTGCGCGCAGGCGAGTTGATCAACATTGATGTTTCGGCTGAATTGGATGGCTACTTCGGCGATACCGGCGCTTCGATGGTCGTTGCAAAGCATGTGCCTGAATTTGAGAAAATGATCGAGGCAGCCAAATCCGCGCTAGCGAAGGCGGTACAGGTCGCGCGGGCGGGTCAGCCGATCAACGTGATTGGCAAGACCATCCAACAGGAAGCAAAGCGACACGGCTACGGCGTCATTTATGATCTGACAGGTCATGGCATTGGACATCATCTTCATGAAGAACCTGTGCAAGTGTATAACTATTTCAAGTCAAAAGATCGTCATATTTTGGAAGAAGGTTTGGTGTTGGCGATTGAGCCATTCTTAACCATAGGCAAGGGACATGTGCTTGAAGAAGATGATGGCTGGTCCCTGCGGACAACGGATCGAACCATCGCGGCTCAATTTGAGCATACGATCAT
>JAIFKY010000185.1 GCA_020049345.1 Anaerolinea sp. | reverse complement strand
CAAAAAGGATGATGGAGGTGTCGCTAATTGTTCACGCTCCAGATGAATCGTCGTCTTCCTTCCTCTTCTGCTCCATCAACTTCTCCACGTCCACATCGTAATCCCCCCATTTGCTGCCGCTGGCGGTGGCGAAGTTCAACTGGTTGATTAATTCTGATTGGGTTTCTGCCTTCCGAACGGTTTCGCGGCGCTTCTCGGCTGCATTTGTTGAAGTATCAATTTCCCCGTGTTTCACAGATAAAATGTGGACCTCCTTCAAATCCCCAGCTGCATACGGGATGACCTCCCCAGCCCGGTGACCGATCAGGGTCCGCCCGAGTGGCGTGTTCTCGTCGAGCAACCCAGACTTGAAATCGGCTTGTTTGGATTCCACCAGCGTGAACTCAACCTGTTCCACCACGCCAGACAGTTCAACGAGTTCGATCAACACTTTCGAACCACGGGCAATGAGGATATTTTCGGTTTCCATGTTTTCATCATATCAAAAAATGGAGCCCCCGCCCAGATTCGTTTCGCCAGTCATCGGCTATAATCGGGGACATGACTCACAACACCCCTTTGGTCATTGGCATCGCCGGCGGATCAGGCTCCGGCAAGACGACAGTCGCCCAGGAAATTCTCAATCGCGTTGGGGCGGATCGAATCGCATACATTCAACACGACTCCTACTATAAAGACCTGACCGGACTGCCGCCTACGCTACGCATGGAAGTCAACTTCGATCATCCACATTCCCTTGAAACCGAATTACTAATCAAGCATGTCGAAGCGTTGCGCAACCACCAACCCGCCGAGGTCCCGATCTATGATTTCGCGACACATAGCCGCACCAATCAGACCTTCACCGTGGCGCCGCGCGGCGTCATTTTGGTCGAGGGAATTTTGATCTTCGCCGAGCCTGAGTTGCGTAAGTTATTCGACGTTAAGATTTTTGTTGACACAGACGCGGACGTGCGTTTTATCCGCCGCTTGCACCGTGACATTACCGAGCGCAGCCGCACTACAGAATCAGTCATCAAACAATACGAGTCAACCGTCCGCCCGATGCACCTCGAATTCGTTGAACCGTCGAAACGCTATGCAGATGTAATCATCCCCGAAGGCGGACACAACGTCGCCGCCCTGGATATGGTTGTGGCAAGAATAGAATCATTATTAAAATAAAAAAGGAGATTTTAGAATGGCAAAACAATGGAGCACCCCGCCCGCAATGCAGATCGACCCGAAGAAGAAATACAAGGCGCACATGGAAACTGACAAAGGCACGATGGTCATCGAATTATTCGCTGACAAGACCCCGATCACCGTCAACAATTTTGTCTTCCTCTCACGCGAAGGATATTACGACGGCGTCATCTTTCATCGCGTGATCAATGACTTCATGGTGCAAGGCGGCGACCCGACTGGTACTGGCAGGGGCGGACCCGGCTACAAGTTCGGTGACGAATTCGACGCCAGTTTGAGACACGACAAACAGGGCATCCTCTCGATGGCAAATGCGGGACCCGGCACAAACGGCTCGCAGTTCTTCATCACGCACGGACCCACGCCGCACTTGAATGGCAAGCACACTGTCTTTGGTCAGGTGGTGGAAGGGTTGGATGTTCTGATGTCCATCCCCGCCCGCGACCCAGGCAATGTCAACGCGCCCGCAGTAAAGATTATCCGTGTCACCATCGAAGAAATCTAAACCCAGGCAGGAAAAAACCGCAACAACGCCAATTCAGGATTCTAAAAAGTCCGGGGTTGGCGTTGTCGTTTTGCGTATTCTCGCGCTTGCCGCTGTGATTGGGATCACAGTCTACATTTATAGCATCCGCGAGCGGGTGGATGAATTTGCGGCGTACGGCTACCCCGGCATTTTTCTGGTGATGCTGATGGCAAATGCGACAGTCATCATTCCCGCGCCCGGCGTGGCGGTGGTGTTTGCAATGGGAAGTGTTTTCAACCCGATTCTGGTTGCGCTTGCCGCAGGGACAGGCGGCGCCATCGGTGAACTCTCCGGCTATCTGGCAGGGTTCAGCGGACAAGCCATTGTGGAAAATACACAGACCTATGACCGTATCTCTCCCTGGGTGCAGAAATATGGCGTGTGGGCGATTCTGGTTTTATCAGCCATTCCCAACCCATTCTTTGACCTGGCGGGAATCGCGGCAGGTGTTGCAAAAATCCCAGTCTGGAAATTTCTGCTTTTCTGCTGGGCAGGGCAAATTATCAAGATGACGATGTTTGCCTACGCGGGAGCATATTCCATTGATTGGATGGCAGGGTTCTATAAATAAAAAGACAAATTCTTGCAAAGTGGATTTCCGCCACGTGCCAAACCAGAAATCCGATGACATCCTCTTTACAAATCCACGTATAATGTATAAATAAAAGTTTCACGTTTTCAACCCAATATGTTCGGAGGCAAAAATGTTAGTTGGCGAAAGAATGTCCCATCCGGTTATAACCGTTACGCAAGAAATGCCAGTTCATGATGTGCTGGCAATGTTCAAAAAGGACAACATTCGGCGCGCGCCGGTAATCAAGGACGGCAAAATGGTGGGCATCGTATCCGATTCCGACCTGCTCAATGCATCCCCGTCCCTGGCAACCACATTAAGTGTCTGGGAGATAAATTCCCTGCTGAGTAAAATAACCGTCAAACACGTGATGACTAAAAAGGTGAAAACCATAGAGGTGGACACCCCCATCGAAGAAGCGGCGCGTATTATGGCTGACCTCAAAATTGGCGGCATGCCCGTCATGCACAAGGGTAAGATCGTTGGAATGATCACAGCCACCGACTTATTCAAGGTTTTGCTCGAGCTGACGGGAGCGCGCGAAAAGGGCGTGCGCGCCACCATTCTGATCGAGGACAAGTTGGGCGAAATTGCAAAAGTATCCAAGTCAATCGCGGAAGCAGGCGGCAATATTATTGCTGTCGGCATGTACGCGGGACCGGAAGTAGGCAAATGGGGAGTTATATTTAAAGTCCTTGGCATCAAGAAGGAAGCTGTCAAGGCTGCCTTGGAAAAAACAGGCAAGAAGCTCGTGGACATCCGCTAATCGCGATTTCAAATAAAAAAACGCTGACCTTTGTCGGTCAGCGTTTTTTGTCGTTTGAATTGGAATCACATCCAGTCCGAAATTTGCAAAACACACGTATAATGGAGGTAGAAATAAAAGTTTCACGTTTTCAACCTAACCTATTCGGAGGCAAAAATGCTTGTAGGCGAAAGAATGTCCCATCGAGTTATTTCAGTCCCGCCTGAAATGCCGGTACTGGAAGCATTGGCTATGTTTAGAAAAAGTCAAATACACCGGGCGCCAGTCATGAAGGATGGCAAAATGCTTGGGATTGTTTCCGAGGTTGACTTGCTTAATGCATCTCCATCTCAAGTCACAACGCTAAGCGTTTGGGAAATAAACCACCTGATGAGCAAAGTGACCGTCAAACAGGTGATGAGTAAAAAAGTTATATCCACTGAAATAGGCACTCCCATTGAAGAGGCGGCGCGCATCATGGTGGACGCAAAAATCGGCGGCATGCCCGTTACACGCTCAGGCAAAGTTATCGGGATGATCACAGAAACCGACCTGTTCAAAGTTTTCATGGAAATGATGGGCGCGCGTGAAGAAGGGCTCCGTGTTAGCGTGCTCGTAGAGGAAAAACCAGGTCAGATCGCCAGGGTGTCCAGATTGATTAGCGATGCAGGCGGAAATTTCCTTGGCTTTGGCTCGTTTGCGGGACCAGATGCCAGTTTGATGATAATTACTTTCAAAGTAACTGGTATCAAAAAAGATGACGTAAAGAAGATTCTAGGAAAAGAAGTTAAGAAGTTCCTGGATATTAGATAGGCCATTCAATAAGAATTAAAAGCAAAGAGCGCGAGGTGAAAAATCCATCGCGCTCTTTGCTTTTTGAAATTAATCAATGGCGAAATTATCGACGCGGAGTCCGTGGTTTCGTCGTACTGCGTCCACGCTCAGTGCGACCTGTCGTGCGGGTACGATCATTCGGTGTGCGCTTCGGACGATCTGATGTGGCAGGTCGTTCGTTGGGCTTGCGTTCTGTTGTACGTGGTCTATCGACAGGCGGACGCTTGGGGCGGTCTTTGGGGTTGCGTTTGATGCGGTCAGAAGCGGGGCGATCTTTGGAATTCACATCACTTCGATCTGAGCGCCCACGAGCAATGCGTTTCTCCATCGTTGGAACTTTTTCCCCTTTTAATTCCATCACCTCATTCTCGGTCAGGTGCCGCCATTGACGCGGCTTGAGACTGCCAAGTTTCAGCGTGCCAATCCGCAGGCGGATGATCTTGACCACAGGCAGACCCAGCAGCCTGCCCACCTCGCGGATTTGGCGTTTCTTGCCTTCGCCCATTATCACGCGAATCCACGCACCTTTGCCGGATGAGGAGAGAAAGCTTACATCGGCAGGCGCAGTTTTGTCGCCGTCTTCAAGGACAATGCCGCGCCGCCATGCTTCAAGCTGCTTGTCGTCGGGTTTTCGCGCAACCAAAACACGGTATTCTTTTTCATGCCCATAACGCGGATGAGTCAGCTTGTTGGTCAACTCTCCATCGTTGGTCATCAAGATCAATCCCTCGGAATCCCAATCCAGCCGTCCGACGGGATACAAATGCCCTTCCAGCGGAATCAGGTCGCGCACAGTCTGACGATCATCCTGTCCCTCCGCCGCAGAAAGCACATTGCGCGGTTTGTACAAGGCAATGTAAGTCAACGTCAGGGCTTCAGATTTTGGCAGAGCCTTGCCATCCAATGTGACCTTATCCACAGAGAGGTCAGCCTTTTGCCCGAGCGTAGCGACCTGTCCATTAACGCGCACACGACTTGCGATGATAAATTCTTCGCAAGCGCGGCGTGAGCCGTACCCAGCCTGGGCGAGTAGTTTTTGTAAGCGTTCCTGCATGAGATCAACTATCCTTTCAACAACACACTATGTTCATTATCTGGTTCCGCAGGCGCGGCAAGCGGAGGTAATTCAGTGATCGAACCCAAGCCGAAGT
>JAIFKY010000195.1 GCA_020049345.1 Anaerolinea sp. | reverse complement strand
AAACGGAGTATGCCAATCAGCGCGAGGAATTGCAGCAACAGGTCGCGCGTCACAAAACGTTGGAACGCGCCTTCGGCAAAGACGGCGTGCCTGCATTGCTCATCGAACAAGCCCTGCCGCAAATTGAGCAAAAAGCCAACGACCTGCTCGACCGCCTGAGCGATGGGCACATGTCGATTCGCTTTGTGACCCAAGCCGAGTACAAAGACAAAAAACGCGACGACCTCAAGGAAACGCTCGACATCCAAATCAGCGACTCGGCGGGCTTGCGAAATTACGAAATGTATTCGGGCGGCGAAGCCTTCCGCGTCAACTTCGCCATTCGCCTCGCGCTCTCTGAAATCCTAGCCCAACGCAAAGGCGCGCGCCTGCAAACTCTGGTCATTGACGAAGGCTTCGGCTCACAGGATGCGCAGGGTCGGCAGCGGCTGATCGAAGCCATCAACTTAGTAAAACACGACTTCGCAAAAATTCTGATCATCACCCACCTCGACGAACTCAAAGACGCCTTCCCCAACCGCATTGAAGTTGAGAAGGGGGAGCGGGGGAGTTCGGTGAGAGTGATTTGAAGTGAGAAGAGTAATAAGTAACGAGTAATAAGTGAGAAGTAAGAGAGGGGGAAGAGAAGTTATCAGTAATCAAGGATAAGGGGAAACGGCAAGACTGTATTTTCGTTCAACCCTTGTTATTTATTACTCGTCACTTCTCACCTATTACCCAAACCCCATGCCCTACCTCCTCACCTCCTCCCTCCTCTTCCTCGCCGCGCTGATCATCATTTATTGGATTCACAACCAATATCATCTTGATGTTGTTGTCGAGTCAGCAACGTCGCCCGCCAACGCGCCGCTCATTTCAATTTGCATTCCCGCCCGCAACGAAGAAAATAATATTCGCGCCTGCGTCTTGTCTGCGCTGGGGCAGGATTATCCAAACCTCGAAGTGATTGTTTTGGATGATCGCTCCACCGATTCGACTCTGACTAAACTGAACGAAATCGCATCTCACGACTCTCGCCTGCTCCCAATCAGCGGAACCGACCTACCCGTGGGCTGGGCGGGCAAACCCCATGCCTTGTTCCAAGCCTCAGCCGCCGCGCATGGCGAGTGGATCTGCTTTGTGGATGCCGACACCTTCCTCGCGCCGAATGCCATTTCATCGTGTTATGCCAAAGCCCTCGAAACTCACGCCGATATGTTCACCACCATGAACGAACAAATCCTCGGATCGTTCTGGGAGAAGGTCGTCATGCCGCTGGTGATGACCGCCCTCTCGGTTGGATTCTCGCCGCGCAAGGTCAACGACCCAAACAGCCGCGACGCCATCGCCAACGGACAATTTATTTTAATTCGGCGCAGTGTGTACGATTCCATCGGCGGCCATGAAAAAGTGAAAGACCAAATCGTCGAAGACAAAGCCATCTCCGAGCAGGTCAAGTGGAACGGACATCGGCTGATCGTGGCAGATGGAAGAAAAGTGATCCGCACGCGCATGTACACCGATCTGCCATCCATGTGGGAAGGCTGGACAAAAAATATTTACCTTGGCTTGAGCGACCATCCAGCCATGTTAGCGCTTGGCGCATTCGGCGCAACGCTGTCCCTGCTGGCGGCATTGTTTCTTCCGCTCTGGCCCCTGCTCGGAATCAAATGGCTATTCAACGGCGGGGCATGGCTGGCAGTTGTGGTCATCGTTCAATCTCTGAGTGTCTGGGCATGGTTGATCTACTTCCGCGTAAGAGTGAATCGCGGCATGAAAATCTCTGCCTGGTACGCGCTGACCACTCCACTGGGCGCGGGCGTCTTCGCCGCCATGATGCTCACCTCGGCGTGGAAAGTGTTATCAGGGCAAGGGGTAACATGGCGCGGACGGACATATCATTCGAAGTAAGTAAATCCTCGAAAATAATTTTCCAACCCGTCCCGCTCTTTCGGGGGCTAAGCCCCCGAAAAGCCGAACTGATCATAATGAAACCTGTCAGGTTTTTAGCAACTTGACAATTACGCCCCTATTTGTTATATTTTGCGAAACATAACATAAAATCACAAAATATAACAACCATGACAAACACCCTAGACCGCGAGAAAAAAATTATCGAACTGCTCCAAAAGCAGGGCAGCGCCTCCATCCAGGAATTGGCGGAGGCTTTTGACGTTTCCAGTATGACCATCCATCGCGAACTGGATAAACTGGCAGAAGCGGGAATTATCCAGAAGAAGCACGGCGGCGCGGCGTTAACTGCCCCCTCTCTCAACCAGTGCGCCATGTGCAACAAACCCATATCCGAGCGGACTGTGTTCATCGTGCGGCTCGAAACCGGCGAACAAAAACGCGCCTGCTGCGCCCACTGCGGATTGATGATCCAAAGCCAATCCAAAACTGCGCTGCAATCGCTGACCGCCGACTACCTGCACGGGCACATCATCAGCGCAGATCAGGCGATCTACATCCTCGGCAGTGAACTGACAGTCTGCTGCGTGCCAAGCGCGCTCAGTTTTGGATCGCGGACAGATGCTGAGAAATTTCAAAAAGGCTTTGGCGGGGCAATGGCCACCATCGAAGAAGCGATTAAATATTTGCATAACAGACCCTAAAGATTTCCAAAACCTTTGGGTCTGTCAAACTTCAAAAAGGAAAAATAAATCATGAAAAAAATTTTGTTGATGTTAATTTTAGGAACCCTGCTTTTAACCGCCTGCGCCGCAAACGATGGACACATGGCGGGCACGGATATTGAAGCGCACGATTTCTGGGCGCGTTCCGCAATGGCTGGCGGCAACGGCGCCGCATACATGCTCCTGCACAACCATTCCGCAAAAGATGATGCGCTGACGGGCGCGTCTTCTGATGTGGCGGAAACTGTCGAAATCCACTTGAGCCAGATGAAAGCCGACGGCACAATGGAAATGATCAAGCAGGAAGCCATTGCGCTCCCCGCCGATGGTGAAGTGGAACTCAAGCCAGGCAGTTACCACGTGATGCTGATCGGACTTAAGCAAGACATCAAAGCAGGTGATGAGTTTTCCCTGACCCTGCATTTCACGAATCACGAAGATATTACCTTGACCATTCCCGTGATGGATACCCAAAATATGGGCGGCTCTGGCATGGATGGTCACATGCCGTAATCAAAATGTCACTGCGAAACGCGCTTGTCCTTAGCCGAAGGCAAGCGCCTGTCTCGCAATGACATGCTCAACCAAAAGTTGCTGATGAATGTGGAAAATTCCACGCTCATCAGCAACTTTTAATTCCTGTACAAATTTTGTACGGCAGTAACTTCTAAATGCCTGCGTTACTCAATATGTTAAACAAACTGGAAAGCACGCTGGTCAGGTCGGGATGCGTGACTTCAAAATGTTCAATGGATGTTTCAAGGCGTTTCATCATGGAAGACGGGGCTTGTTTTGCTTCAGCGCGTTCCAGCAACTCTCGAATATCCGCTGAAAGTTCAAGCAGAAGTTCTTGTCCTTTTTCGTCATCAGGCTGAATTCCTTCGATCTCTTTATTCAATTGTTCAAGCAGTTTGTCAATTTCCTGGCTGGTCATGGGTCACCTCTTTTGATGGGAAGGAATGATTAAAATATTACCTGTTCTTATTTTACAACTTTTTCAATCCTCCGACGCGCATCATTGCAGAATTTCGCGGTCGGCCTGTTCGGCTTCCTGATAAATGCGCTTGACCTCTTCCTTGATTTCAGCGGATGCGCTGGGAGTCATGGAAATAAATTTAACAAAATCCCGCGCCTGACGCAGCAGATCTTTGACGTTTGCGATATACGAAAAATCATAGCGTCCGCCTTCAGACGGGACGGGAAGTTCACGCGCCTTTTGAATCAACGCCCGCGCGCGGATAATCCGCTCGGCGGCTGGGATTAGTTTTGCCATGTTTTGCTCCTTGTAACAAAGATGACTGACGCCTTATTATAAGGTTTCGGCGTAGAATCAAGAAAATAAAATTGTCATTGCGAGGAGGGCGCTTTCCCCGACGAAGCAATCGCCCATTTAATAAGGAGATTGTGCTTCGGGCGAAGAACAAGAGCGCCGTCGCAATGACATCTGAAATTGTATAAGGATCCCCATGAACCAACCCCACCAACGCGATATTACCCTGCTGTTTTCCACACGTATCATCCGCTTGTTTTGCTACGGATTTCTCTCGGTTGTTTTGGCGCTGTATCTAACCGAGACAGGCTTCAATGAAAAAATGGTCGGTTTGTTATTTACGCTGACATTGGCCGGTGACGCTGGCATCACATTGTGGCTCACCACCCACGCGGATCGGTTTGGGCGTAGGAAAACTCTTCTGGTTGGCGCCCTGCTCATGGTCGGAGCAGGAGGCGTGTTCGTCATCACCCACAATATCATCATCCTGATGGCGGCGGCGATCGTCGGAGTCATCAGCCCAAGCGGAAACGAGATCGGACCGTTTCTTTCGGTGGAGCAGGCGGGGTTGACAGAATTAATTCCCAATGAAAAACGCACAAAAATTTTTGCGTGGTACAACATGCTCGGCTCGTTTGCAACGGCAACGGGCGCGCTTGCGGGCGGGTGGCTGGCGCAAATTTTGCAAGGCAACGGCTGGACAAGATTGGAAGCCTACCGATTTGTGTTGATGGGCTACGGGCTGGGCGGACTGCTGCTCGTGGTTTTATTTTTGTTCGTGTCGCCTGCCATTGAAGTGACGCATGTCTCGGAAACAAAACACGCGCTTGGCTTGCATCAGTCGCGCAAGGTCGTCCTCAAACTCAGCGCGCTCTTTGCGTTGGATGCATTCGCGGGCGGTTTGGTTGTGCAGAGCATGATCGCCTACTGGTTTCATGTGAAATTCGGTGTTGAGTCGGGGGCGCTGGGCAGCATCTTTTTCGGCGCGAATGTTTTGGCGGGCATTTCTGCGCTGTTGGCTGTGCCGCTCGCGGCGCGGTTTGGGCTGATCAACACCATGGTCTTCACCCACATCCCATCCAATATTTTGTTGATGCTTGTGCCGTTGATGCCGAACCTGCCGCTTGCCATTGGA
>JAIFKY010000293.1 GCA_020049345.1 Anaerolinea sp. | reverse complement strand
ACCTGCCTTGCTGGGTTTGTTTTCCATCGTGACTTTGCTGGCTAACTTGCATACCCAGAAACAGAAACTGCCTGTTCAGCAAGCCGCTTGGTACAACAAGCAACTTCCTACCTTTTCGGATGCCTTGAGAATTGTGAGGCAAACTTTATTCTCTCTTCGCCCTTTTCAGACATCGCAGTTTTATGTTGAAACCCGAAAAGTTCCGCGCCTCCGCTCCCATTACCGCTTTGCTCGCTCTACTCGTACCTTTCTACGTGTATCTTTTGGATAAAGTCTAGCTGAGGTGATATTCAAAAAAGAGATTATGAATGAGTGTAGTCAAATGATTGATAATCTCAAACTGAAAATGCCACTGAATATCCAGTTCATGATGAATGAAGGAAAAGTTTATCTACTGGAAATTAATTCTCGCATGTCGGGAGGATTGCAGCTTTCTTGTAAAGCGTCAGGAATTAATTTACCGAGCATTGCAATCAACCAGCTCCTCGGCATTGAAAGAAAATGGGAATATCCCGATTTTATTTCGCAAAAAGTTGCTCACATTGAGACCCCAATTTGCTTGTATTAACTGAACGAAGAGATTGAAAAGGCATATGCTAGAGTACACCGCAAAACATACACTTCGCATCGCGAAACGACATAAAAATACAAAGCGAACATATTTGCTTGTTAATCCACTTCAAGCAAAACATATTCCTGTCAGTCCTACTGCATCTTTAAATATGATGAGATGCCTGGGGGAAAATTTAGCACAAAAGTATCTTAATACCAAACTGGTAATCGGATTTGCAGAAACTGCAACAGCAATCGGTGCTGCCGTTGCAGGCAGTTTGGGTGGCGATTGTATTTATATACATACTACACGGGAAGAAATTCCGAATGTTAACAATTGGCTTTATTTTCTTGAAGAACATAGCCATGGAGTTGAGCAAAAGATTTGTGGCGACAATATTCAAGAATGGCTTCAGAACACGCCACAGATAATTTTTGTCGATGATGAATTATCTACTGGTAAAACGATAATCAATATCGTTGACCAGTTACGTCGCCAATATCCTGCTCTTGAGGGAACTAGGATGATTGCTGCATCAATAATGAACCATCTGACGCCGGAAAACATAGAAAGACTTACGGCGGCAGGAATAATCAGTGAATATCTCGTAAAATTACCCAATGTTGATTATTCGGCAGAATTATTAGATATAGAAACAACCCCGGCAAAGGATATAACTGGAGCTCAAAACAGTTCTAATAAGTATAGCGTGCTGCTCTCCTCAGAGCCATTTATGAATCCGAGGCTTGGGGTATATATTGGTCAGTATGAAGAGAGCTGCAGCAGGATCATGAAGAATGCCATTGTCGAGCTGACCGACCTAATACAACCAGATAGCAACATCCTTGTTTTGGGTACAGAGGAATGCATGTATCCGGCATTGATTCTTGGTGAGGAACTGGAGCGGCAAAGCTTTGCGCGCTCGGTTGTATGCCATTCCACTACTCGAAGCCCAATCGGAATTTGCAACAGGGATGGTTATCCGATTACCGAAGGTTATATGCTGCACAGTTTCTATGATATGAACAGAGAAACTTACCTGTATGAATTGAACCATTACAATGCTGTAATCGTTGTGTCAGACACACTAAATACGGAGGAGGCGGCAATCTATGATGTCGCTGCCTTATTGCAAAGCTATGGCGATAGTCAGCTTTTCTTCCTGAGAGGCGGCTGCCATGTTTAGTTCTTATCGTCCTGAGGATGTAATGATCCTTCTTAAAGATATCACCGGCTTGGTGACACCTCTTGGGACAACAGAAAGAGAGGCATTTATTCAAAGTGGGGTTCACTATTCAGAGATGTTACCACTCGAATACGAGCCGTCGCCAAAATACCTCAGTATATACGAGAAGGCATTACATTTATATGCACAAATAACCGCAGATGCTGTAGGAATCGTTTCTGAGCGAATTTTGCAAGACAAAGGGCAGAATACCGTTTTGGTCTCCCTGGCACGCGCAGGGACTTCTGTCGGCATTCTGATGAAGCATTATATTGATAAGAAGTATGGTACCGATATTGCTCACTACACAATATCGATCATCCGCGGTAAAGGTATTGACAAGAAAGCCATGTCGTTTATCCTAAAGCGCCACCCGCCTCAATCAATCCAGTTCGTGGATGGTTGGACTGGAAAAGGTGCAATTCAAAGACAGTTGGATGCTGCCGTTCTTGAATATCCCAATCTCAATTCTGGATTGGCAGTTTTGTCAGATCCGGCGTATGTTGCAGAAAAATGTGGTACGCATAATGATTTTCTGATTGCCAGTTCTTGCCTGAACTCTACCGTGTCTGGCTTGCTCAGTAGAACATTTTTCCGCGGCGACATCATCGACCCAGATGATTTTCATGGAGCAGCATTTTACCGCAGTCTTTTAGACAAGGATCTTACATATCAATTTATTGATACCGTGGAAAGCCACTTTAATTTCAATGAAGCTCCAGATCTGTCAACTGATGGCAGCGGCTTCGTGCGGCATGGCGTAGAAGAGGTGGAAGAAATATGTCGGCACTTTCAAGTTAGCGATATAAATCTTGTAAAACCCAGTATAGGAGAAGCAACGCGAGTGCTTTTACGTCGCATCCCATGGAAAGTTCTTGTTCATAGCAAAAATGACGAGCAACACCTTGGGCACTTGTACCAGTTGGCCAGGGAGAAAGGTGTCGATGTGATCGAATATCCATTACAAAACTACAGAGCCTGTAGTCTAATTCAAAACTTTGTAGATAATTGAAATGAGCCGAATGATCATCGCGTGCGATCTGGATAATACGCTCCTTTATTCATATAAGCACAAACTGCCAAATGATATTTGTGTGGAGTTCAATAATGGTAAAAAGCAGGGCTTTATGTCGCCCAATGCATACGCGCTTTTGCGCGATATCATCAAAAAGGGGTTCTTGCTGCCAGTTACCACCCGCTCTGTCGAGCAGTATAGACGAATTCAGTGGCCGGATGGTTGCGACCCTCAATATGCATTAACTACCAATGGTGCCATTCTGTTGAAAAACTCGCTGATTGATGATGATTGGCTGATTGATTCGAAAAACGAAGTCACTCCTTATTTGGAAGAAATGACCGACCTACAGTCGCTGCTATTGGCTCAAGATAAATACATACGCTGTCGTATTGTTGATAATATGTATCTGTTCGCTTATTGCAGAAAAGGCGTAAATATTGAAGAATGTAGGCAGGAGCATCTTGTTAGAACCAGCCTTACCGTGATGGCCTCCGGGCAAAAGTTATACTTTTTTCCGCCGAATATTAGCAAAGGAACCGCAGTAAGAAAAATAAGATGTACTTTAGCTGCTGAGAAGTTAATTTGCGCCGGTGATAGCAATATAGATATTTCAATGCTTGAGCAGGCAGACCTGGCGCTTGTGCCAAGTCGTTATCTGGCAGAAAGACTCGAAGGTGTCAATACAAAGATATGTGAAGAACGTACTTCTTTCTCTGAGTTTATACTCCAAACAGTTTTAGATTTGGAAACCGAAAAGTAGGTACCGTTCGGTGATTTTTCCTCAATCCACGCGCTATTTGCCCTGATATGGAGCATCTGTGCTGGCTACTGGGTCATCCGCCCGGAATTGAGCGGTAAACGACCACAACTAACCAACCTTGATCGTTTACGCCTGGTTGTACTTTCCCATTTTAGGAAGTTCTGGAAACAAACCCTTCATATCGTTCAGCCCGATACTCTTTTGCGATGGATCATATCCTGATCCATGATGATAGGCATTTAGAGCGAGTAACCAAGGAATACACGGCATACTTCAACCAGGAACGACCGCATCAAGGGATTGAACAGCGAATTCCTAATCAGTATGAATTGCCAAGATCAAAGCCAACCAGCGGACGCATCACCTCGAAGGCAATCCTCGGTGGACGGCATCACAGTTATTCGCGTACGACGTATCTGAACTGACGCACATCGTTTTAGATCAAGGAATAAACGAACAAGGGTGAATATTATTTATCGACGTTCAGGATATGAGATCGAATTGTGTTTTGCCGCTTGTGATCGGCGTTTTTTCTTAAAAACGATTGTCCAAACGATTCGAGCGTGTATTAATACAAAAAGACCGAGACAACTGGAGGTAAAAAGGAATCGTCTGACGAAAGTTCAGCCAAAAATCCCAAAAAACCTGACGGATGAACCAAGTAGCCAGCACAGGGCATTGAAGCGGTCACTTTCGCGCACCCATGCCTGCGAAGAGATCGCACACACGGCAATTACCAGCGGAGCCTGAACGAACCACGGGCGGTGGTAAATTTTCCCAAGCTCCTCTTTCCGCCCGGCGGTGCGCATCACCACCAACTGGATCGGCTGAAAATTGTGGGCAGTTGGCGCCAGTCGTGCCGCCTCCAGAACAGCCTGCAATTTTTCGTCTTCGACCGGGTTAGGGCGATAGGCTCTCACGCTGTAACGCGCGGCAATCAACTTTGAATATTCCATCGGTACTTGATCCTTCCAGTGAGAACATTTGTGACACGTGAAAAAGATAAAACAAAACCGCCCACGCAAACAATTTGCGCAGGCAGTAGGATTGCCTATGATTTCCCTATCCGCTACGCGCCCAACCGCGTAGTCCGTTTCAAAGCCTTGCGGGGCTTCTTGGTCAAGTATACCAGAGGGATATGTCGCTCAATTGGTGCCTATTTTTCAAAATGAGAAATTTTATGACCATAAATTTCGGGGACAAGAAATTAAGTATACGAAGAAGGCAAAATCCAAATCTGCCGAATGCCCACAGAATGTATACATGAGAAGACTGTCATGTATACATTCTGTGGCTTTTCTATACATGAGTGGTTCCCTTAGTTACAATTGGTAGTGTATCTTTTACAAGCGTTTTTTCGCCTTTCAAAAGGTGGAAAAGTGGCATGTTTATATAATAGTTGGTGCGCCAGATTTTTTCCTTTACCAAAAAATCTTTATCCGTGAGGGTGTCCAGATATCGGGTGGCTGTTAGG
>JAIFKY010000261.1 GCA_020049345.1 Anaerolinea sp. | reverse complement strand
GGCGAACACGGACGCCGTTCACGTTGTCCGCATCGAAGGCGACGCCTGCGACCTCGCCACAAGCGAAGGTATCAACGCCGATATATTGAACATTTTTATAGCTTTGCGCCTCCACTGCTTGCTGGGCGGACGCTTCAAAGCTGGACCCGCCATTATTGCCGCCGGGTCCAATTTTCACGGCGGCGATATACAAGCCCAGGAGGATTAGCATAGTTACAATCGCAAGGAAGAAAGCGGTTGAGCGTTTCATGGTTTACCGTCCAAAAATCCAGTAGAGAATGCCGCCGATAACCAGGACGGGCAAGCACACGTTGACAAACAGCAAAATTGAAGTTGTCAAAATAACAGTCCATTTCTTTTCTAATTTGTTCGCCTCTTCAGCGGTGTATTTTTTGTTCATGGTTTCACCTCGCAGTATTTTTTACTCAGCCAGCCAGTGACGCCGCCTTTGGTTGTGACGTTGAAATACTCGCCGGTTGAAACAATGGTTAGGCTTGTGCCTTCGGTCAGAATGTCCAGGACGCGCCCGCACGCCGCGCCCTGGCACTCGCGCAGGTTGACGGTGCCGCCAGCAAGTCCGGTGTTTACGTTGCAGGTCACCGAGGTTAGGGTGGGGGAGGCTTGCGCGGTTGGAGTTGAGGTCGAGATCTGATCAGATATGCCTCTCTCGTTTTTGGCGTAAATGTCAGTTACGAATAGAATCGCCAGGGCGAGAAGCAGCAGAAAGATAACAACAGTTTTTCTCATTATGTCCTCGTGTAGTAGAATCAAAAAACGGCATGGATTGAATCCCCATGCCGCCTCATGTAGTATGCCTTCATCCCTTCGCGGGGGATGAAGGCGCTTTTAATATTCGTTGGGGAGCATAATCACCCAGGCGGGCGTTAACAGGTCAAGGCTGCCCAATTGCAAAAAGAACTTCATGTCGAAGGGTAGGTCTGTGTATGGGATATCCTGCTTTGTCAGATGAGCTTCTGTTTCGCCATCTGAGCAAAGCACCTGGCACTTACCGTCTTCTTTCACCAGGAATTCCCAAACTTGAAATTCCTGGTCGTGTACTGCGCTCTTGATCTGGTGACTGACAATAACATCCAGCATCCAGGCGCCGCCGCGCTCTGCAACAAATTGCACTCCGTCGGTGTGAACAATATCGGGGAATAACAGGGACGAGCGATAGTACTTCATGGTTCCTGTGAAGTTTTCAAGGTCACTCTCATTAAATTGAACTGACAATTTTCTTCACCTCCTTTCCGTCATAAAATTTTTTGCCGCGCCATCACTCCCGCGCTTTAAGTCACGTAGTACACGATGGACGGTTATGCGGCTGGTAAAGTTCTGATAACTAAAGTTATCAGTAGGAGGTAAAAATAAATCGCCCTAGGCGACTTTACTACAGATAACTTTGGTTATCAGTATATCAAAATAAAAAACGCTTGTCAACGTAGCAAGCGTTTTTTTTATTTTCCTGGGGCTTTTCGGCGGGGATCGTTTTTGCTCATACCCTTTGTCTTTTCAAGGTAATCTTGCACAGACTTTCGAGAAACAAGCCAAGCCCGTCCAAAACGTATACCATCCAATGTTTGATTTCTAACCATTGTAGGAATTCGTTTCACATGGAAGTCAAGCGCTTTGGCTGCTTCCTGAGTGGTCATAAACTCTGCAAGGTCGGGCATGGTTTTTGTTTTTTGATGGTGTGCAAATAAAGTCATGGCAGATTACTCCATTGTGATTTCGATCTTATGGGCAATCTGCCGAAGCGTGTGGTGGGCGCTGAGGGACTCGAACCCCCGACCCCCTCGGTGTAAACGAGGTGCTCTAACCGACTGAGCTAAGCGCCCGGGAAACCGCATTATAGCACGGGATTGACGAAATGGAATAATTTATTTAAGCCTGCGTTATAATCATATTAATTAATAGGAGAGAACCCATGACTGAATCAAAACCACTTAATTGGACACCGTCAACTGATGTTGGTTATTCCGTAATTCGCCGTGGTGATGGCGGTATGACTCTGACCTTCACCGACCTTTCAGAATCTACCATGAATCACTGGCATGAGTTTGCGCTTGAGCATTTGATGGGCGCCGACCGCCGCACACGCAATCTGTACGACCTGCGCGCCGTGAAGGAAATTCCCGAAAAAGCCATCCGCATGGCGGTGGATGCGAATAGCGACCCCTCGGCGCGAAACATCCGCGTGGCAGTGGTGGTGGCTGACCAATCTATTGTGGATGCGATCCTCAACGTGGCGGCGCTGGCCGAGGCTGGCTCTGCTTCGGCGATGAAGATTTTCACCGATATCAACGAAGCCGAAGCCTGGCTGGGTCGTTCACTGGATCAGATTTAATCCATGTCATTGCGAGGGCGTTCTAGTTCTTGCCCGAAGCAATCTCCAACACGATGAGGAGATTGCTTCGGCGAAAGTGCGCCGCCTCGCAATGACATAATTTTTTATGAAATCATCTTCCATGCAGGTCGGGAGTTTTACATTCAACTGGGGTTCCCGCACATATATTATGGGAATCTTGAATGTGACTCCCGATAGTTTTTCCGGCGATGGCATTATTGCAAAAGGGGATGCCGTCACAGCCGCCGTGAATCAGGCGCGTGATTTTCTCGCTTCTGGCGCGGATATTTTGGATGTGGGCGGCGAATCGACTCGACCAGGCTCCGCGCCTGTCAATGCAGATGAAGAGATGGAACGGGTAATTCCTGTCATTCAGGCGTTGAACAAAAATTTCCCTGAAACTTTAATATCAATCGATACGTATAAAGCTCAGGTCGCAGAAGAAGCGATCAAGGCTGGCGCGCAGATCGTCAACGATGTCTGGGGGCTTCGCGCAGATGATGGGCTGGCTTTGGTTGCGGCGAAATATAAGACGCCTGTGATTCTGATGCACAACCGCAGCAACCCTGCCAGTGTCGAAGTCCGCGAGAAGTTTGGCAATGCATATGTCGGCGCGGAGTATGGAAACTTGATCGAAGATGTAAAGCGGGAATTGCTCGACTGTGTGGCGATTGCGAAAAATGCCCAAATCGCTGATCCGCTCATTGTTCTGGACCCAGGTATCGGGTTTGGCAAGACGCGCGAACATAACCTCGAACTGGTCAATCGGCTGGACTCAATCCGCGAGTTGGGATATCCCATTCTGCTTGGAACATCCCGCAAATCGTTCATCGGCTTTACGCTCGACCTTCCCGCAGATCAAAGAGTGGAAGGCACAGCCGCAACGGTTGCGGTGGGAATCACGCGCGGTGCGGATATTATCCGCGTGCATGATGTGAAGGAAATGGCGCGTGTGGCAAAAATGACGGATGCGATGGTGAGAAGCACTACGTCCTGAGCGCAGTCGAAGGACGGTTGCATCTATTCCTAATATTTTTTGAAACGTTGTCCTTCGACTGCATTCGACCGAAGGGCACGGTCTCATTCCGCTCAGGACGAAACCATGGAAGAATATTCAAAAGACCTTCTCCGTTTGGGAATTATCGAAGCAAAGGCTGGAAGCAAGGAGTCCGCGCGCCGCTACCTTGACCGCGCCATTTACATGACCCAGTCGTTTGACATACTGGCTGAGGCGTGGTTTTGGATGGGCGAGGTGCTGACCGACCCCGTTGAAAAACGCAAGGCGCTGGAGAACTGTCTTTCCCATGATATGCGACATGCGCGGGCGCGGCGTTCTTTGGCTATTCTCGACGGCAAACTCAAAGCGGATGAAGTGATCAATCCCGATTTTATGCCTGCTGTGTCTGATGAAATGCGAAAGTCGAATGCGGATCGATTCATGTGTCCCAAGTGCGGGGCGCGCATGTCGTTTGCCCCCGATGGGCACGGACTGGTCTGCGATTATTGTTCGCGTAATCAGGCGGTTGGCGCTGGGGCAGGGGAAGCCGAGGAGAAGGATTTCATTATTGCCATGGCAACCATGCGCGGACATGGCAAGCCGTTACAGGAGCAGGTCTTTCATTGCAACGGCTGCGGCGCGGAATTCATTTTGCCGCCGAACCAAATTTCATCTTCCTGCGCCTACTGCGATTCTCCGCATGTGGTGAGCCTTGAAAAAACCAAAGACCTGCTCGCGCCCGATGGGATCATTCCCCATGCGTTCGACCAGAAACGCGCTATAAAATTATTGATTGACTGGGTGCAAGGAAACGAAATCAAGCCTGAGAAAAAAGTGGACCTTCCGCGCGGGCTGTATCTTCCGCTGTGGACTTTCGATGTGGGCGGCGCGGTGGATTACACCTACGAAATCGTAAAAGCCAGAAGCAAAAGTTTCAAGTACAGGGAATTGGAACTTGCGAGGGAAGAACCTGTCCGAATCACAGATCAGTATCCGATCATGGTCAATGACCTGCCGTTGCCTGCCTCCAAAAAACCATCTTCTGTTTTCCTGAGACTGATTCCCACTTTCGATATGCAATCGATCAAGCCGTATGATCCGCGCTTTCTGTCAAATTGGCCCGCAGAAATCTACGATGTGCCGATGGCGGATGCTTCGCTGGATGCGCGCAGTCAGGCGTATAAAAAATACAAGGACAACCTGCCGTCCTTGATCAATAACAATAATATTGTGCATATGTCGTCTGCCAATTTGGTGATCGAGTCTTTCAAACTCAACCTGCTCCCCGTGTGGATGACGGAAATCCCCTTTGGCGGGCGCGAGCATTTGGTGTTAATCAACGGTCAGAATGGCGTGGTTTCCAGTGATGTGTTCGATAAGATGCAAAAAGAGGAGGAGGGCGGTTTGATGGGTTTCCTCGCGGATTTGCTGGGGGAGTGACGATAGACCGTGGACGATTGACAATTGTCTCGTATATTTATGACCCCATTCGTGGACGGCACGGCGTATAATTGAAAAAATCCCCAGTGGGAAATCACCATGACCGACGGCGCATACGTGTGCATGAGTGTATAATTTACACACTAGACAAGCAGGTAACTTATGACTACATTTACAATTACCATCCCCAACGACCGATTGAAGAAACTGGAAGAACTCGCCGAGCGTTTTCGCGTTGCTCCCGAAGA
>JAIFKY010000090.1 GCA_020049345.1 Anaerolinea sp. | reverse complement strand
ATTCTCAAAAAACTATCGAAAGAGGCTGGGATTTTATATACCGTTTCATCGGGCGATGAGCCAGGATGTTTGATGGAGTTGTGGGATTTTGTCACCAGTCTGGGTTATGAGCCAATGGTGATTGGCAAGGGAAAAAACAATCCGCTGAATCCAAAAGCCACACCAGATACAGTTGCCGAATCAGCGCGTAAGTCAGATAAAGACCCGTTTACCGTGGCTTCCTATGTGGATGGAACCAAGACGATGTTCGAGATGACTTGTGCGGCGAACGCCACCGGCTGCCTGCCTCAACAACGCGGCATGATCGGACCCGAAGCAGACCTGACCACTGTCTCGAAAGTTTTTGCGCTGAAATCCGATGGTGGTTTGATCGAAAAGTCCCATACAGTTGATTTCGTGCAGGGCAACGGCATGGCGGGTGGTGTATTTGTCACAGTTCGTATTGAGGATCCGCGCGTTCGCGCCGATCTGGAGTATTTGAAAGTGGGCAAGGGTTATTACTACACCTTCTTCCGCCCATATCATCTCTGGTTTTTGGAAGCGCCCATTTCGGTGGCACGCGCTTATCTTTACAGGCAGACCACGCTTGTTCCGCAGGATGTTCCGGTGGCGGAATCCATGACCATTGCCAAGCGTGATTTGCTTGCGGGGGAAAAACTGGATGAGTTTGGCGGCTTCACTTTTCACGGGGTAATGGAGCGCGCAAAAACTGCCAGCGAGTTAAATGCCCTTCCCGTCGGACTCGCTCCCGGCGCGGTGATGGTGCGTGCAGTTCGCGCGGGTGAAATCGTCCGTTGGCAGGATGTCCGTCTCGACGAGGCACAGACTGTTGTCAAGTTGAGAAGAATGCAGGATCAACTTTCGTAAAGGAGCAAAACCATGCGTGTTGGCGTATTTTCTGTCCTTTATCAAAACTTTCCCTTTGAACAGGCGCTCGACAAGATTGCGGCGGCTGGCGCTTCGGCAGTGGAAATTGGCACAGGTGGCTTGCCCGGCACTCATCACTGTAATGTGGATGAATTGCTTGCCAGCGCTGAAAAGCGGGCGGCGTACCTCAAAGCTGTCGAGTCGCGCGGCATCATCATCAGCGCGTTGAGTTGCCATTGGGATCCCATCAGCCCGGATACACAGGTTGCGCAAGAGTCGGATGTCATTTTCAGAAAAACGGTGGAACTGGCTGAGAAGTTGGGCGTGCCGGCAGTGAACGTTCTTTCGGGACTTCCAGCAGGCTCGCCAACTGATACCCGCCCAAACTGGGCGACTTGTCCCTGGCCCCCGCATTTTCTGGAGATTTTGGATTATCAGTGGAATCAAGTTGCCATTCCATACTGGCGCGGCGCCGCAATGGTTGCTGAAAAGCACGGCGTCAAAATTGGCGTGGAGATGCACCCCGGTATGTTGATCTATAACGTTGAAACATTCTTGCGGATGCGCGAAGCCTGCGGTCCAGCGTTGGGCTGTAACTTTGATCCCAGCCACCTGTTTTGGAATGGCGTTGACCCTGTGGCTGCCATCCGCAAATTGGGCGATGCAATTGTGCATGTGCATGGCAAGGATTGTTATGTGGATCCGTTTAATGTGGCGGTTAATGGTTGCAACGACCACAAGCCGTATTCAAAAATCCCACAACGCTCATGGACTTTCCGCACCATTGGGTATGGGCACGACATTAAGGTTTGGAAAGACATCGTAAGCGCTTTGCGTGTGGTGGGGTATGACCATGTGATTTCGATCGAGCATGAAGATGGTTTGATGTCTTTTGACGAGGGCTTGCACAAAGGGTTGGCTGCTCTGAAAGAGGCTGTTTGTGTCGAATCTCCCGGTGAAATGTTCTGGGCGTAGTTTATGCAGTTTGTGTTGAAGGAGGTCTTTATTGTAGATATCAAACAAAATTTTTCTTTTTTGCGCAAAGACAAGTTGACATTAAATAAAACATGGGCTTGTCTCAAATTTCATCTCTCTATTACTTGAAGGAGAAATAAGATGTCGAAAAAAATGTTATGGATTACGTTTAGTTTGCTGGTGGTTTTTTCGCTCGTACTGACAGCCTGTGGTCAGCAGCAAACCCCAGCCGCAGAGCAACCTGCTGCGGAACAGCCTGCCGAACAACCGGCTGCCACCAATCCACCCGCTGAGCAACCCGCAGTGGTCAAGCCCGAACTTTCCATCACCTGGTTCGCCTGGCCCCCTTGTGATGCTCTGGCGCAACTGGTGCAGGATTACCCGGACGCCACAGTCAAAGTCAATTGTGTACCTTATGCCCAGTGGCATGACTCGATCTTCACCGATTTTGCCGCCAAGGGCGGGGTGGATGTTCCGATTATGGACAGCCAGTGGACGGGTGAAGCGGTCAAGGGTGGTCACGTTCTCGATATGAGCGAGTTCATCAAGAACGAAACCGCCATGGATGATTTTGTTCCTCTGGCTCTCAAAGCATACGGTGAATATCCTGCTGACAGCGGCGTTTACTATGGCGTGCCGATTATGGCAGACGTGCAGGAAATGGCAATTAATAAGAAAATCTTTGCCGAATATGGCATTGATCCAAATTCGCTGAAAACCTGGGACGACTTGCTGAAAGCCGCCCAGACCATCAAGGCAGACGGCAAGTACGATGGCTTTGTCTGGTTCTGGATTGGCAGTGGCGATCAGATTCAGACCGCCTACAACCAACTGGCTTGGTCATGGGGTGGCGAGCTATGGGATTCAAGTACCTACAAATTCCAGGGAGTTGCCAACAGCCCTGAAAATGTAGCCGCGCTTGAATATGCCAGCGAACTATATAAGACTGGTCCCGAAGGCGCTGGCAACTTCTCTTATGGCGAAGTCTCTGACGCCATGTGCAACGGTAAAGCCGCCATGACCTCCATTTGGGTGGGCGTGATGTCTGGTTGGACTGACCCGAAGAATTGTGCCGCCGCGGCAGACCTCGTCTTTGCTGTTCCACCTGCTGGACCCAAAGCGCATGTTCTCTCCCTGGGCGGCATGGGCATTAGTGTCAGCGCCTACACCAAAAATCAGGATGCCGCTTTTGCTTTCCTGAAATGGCTTGAATCCAATGAAACTCAGACCAAATGGGTCACCATGGGCGGTTACAGCGCGCTGAATTCCGTGCTTGCCTCCGATGCTTTCAAGAATACAGCGCCCTTCAACCCGGTCTTCGCCGAAGCCTACCCGCTCGTCAAAGATTTCTACAACCTGCCAGAGTATTACGCCCTCATGACCAAGCAAGGCGAATATCTCAACCTGGCTGTCACCGGTCAAATGACCCCGCAGGAAGCCCTCGATAAACTTGCCGAAGAACAGCAGGCGATTATTGATCAGGCTTATCCTGGAGGTCCCCCGAAATAGGCTCTCTCCTTATGATGTGTGGAAGCCAGTTCGCTGGCTTCCACACCAAACCATTGTATTTGGAATACAGCCCTTTGTTTGAAAATCTTTTTGCAGGCGAAGGCTTGTGCTTCAAACCAAATTCTGGAGGTTGTTGTGGCAAATGCGCTTGAAGTGAATTCTGTAAAATCCCGGCAGCGTTTTTCGTGGCTGAGTGACCGAATGTTGATGAATATTTTTCTCTGGCCCACATTGTTGATGTTGTTGATTATTACACTGTTCCCACTCATCTGGTCGTTATATCTCAGTTTTACCGATTATTCCGTCAATGCCTATCCTTCCTGGCTGGATGCGCGTTGGGTGGGTTCAGCAAACTACAACTTCCTGCTTACCAGCAAGGAATTTTGGTCGCGCTTTCAACTTTCGGCGCAGTTTGTCATCCCCACTGTGGCGCTCGAATTTTTTCTCGGATTTGGAATCGCCCTGCTTTTCAACCGCATGACCAAAGGACGAGGCTTTATTACCACCCTGATAATGATCCCGATGATGCTTACCCCGATTGTTGTCGCCTTGTTCTGGCGCTTCATGCTTCAGGCTGATATTGGCGTAGTCAACTATTTTATCCGCGATGTGTTTGGAGGTCCCACCATTTCGTGGCTTTCAGACCGAAAATGGGCGATGATTTCACTCGTCATCGTGGATGCCTGGCAGTGGACACCCTTCATCATGTTGATTTCGCTGGCTGGACTTTCCGCCGTCCCCAAGTATCTCTATGAAGCGGCGGACGTTGACCGCGCTTCAGGTTGGTTCAAATTTTGGAACATTACCCTGCCGCTGGTTTCACCGCTGCTGCTGATCGGCATTCTCTTTCGTCTGATGGATACCTACAAGTTATTTGAACTGGCTTGGGTACTCACTGGCGGCGGTCCCGGAGATTTCACAAAAGTCCTGCCGCTCTATTTATACAGAATGGCTTTTGGCGAGTTTGCCACTGGCAAGGCTTCGGCAGTTGGCTACATCATGCTGATTGTGATTATCGCCCTCTCCAACCTGCTCATCCGCGTCCTGAACCAGACCAAATCTGAACCTGGCAAGTAAAAAGGTGTATTCATGAACTCATCTGCTTTTCGTAAAAATGCTTTATCGCTCTTCCAGGAAATTTTGTACTGGTTGGCAATTGCGCTGATCCTGCTCTTTTTCCTTTTCCCGCTCTACTGGCTTTTCATCGCCTCCATCAAAGGACCAGGTGACGTGACCAGTGTGCCGCCGCGCTTTATCCCCTTTTTGCAATTCACGCCTACGCTTTCCAATTATCAAGATGTATTTTCAACTACCGCGATGGGTGCGAGGCAATCCTTCCCAAGCGCATTGCTCAATTCCGTTTTGATCAGTGGCACAGCGACTGTTGTTGCAGTTTTGATGGGGACATTGGCGGCATATTCCTTCTCCCGTTTTACCATCAAAGGCGCCAGCGATTGGCTGTTTTTCATCTTGAGCACGCGCATGTTGCCGCCAGTGGTGGTTATCATCCCGCTCTTTCTCATGTTGAGCAGTTTGCATTTACGCAATTCATTCATCGGCGTCACCTTTCTTTACATCACCATGGGATTGCCTTTTGTGGTCTGGATGATGAAGGGCTTTTTCGATGAAATTCCCAAAGAATATGAAGATGCTGCCATGGTGGATGGGTACTCGCGCCTTGAAGCAGTCATCAA
>JAIFKY010000297.1 GCA_020049345.1 Anaerolinea sp. | reverse complement strand
TCACCAACTGGCTAATCATCGCCTATCTCGGCTTATTTCAACTTGGGCTTGCCTTTATATTTTTCACCAAAGCAATTAAACACATCCCTGCTTTGGAAGCGAACCTTGTCGGCACGCTGGAACCTGTCTTGAACCCCGTCTGGGTCTTCCTGTTCCTCGGCGAAAAGATGGGGACCTACGCCCTGTTCGGCGGATTGGTGGTACTCGGCGGCGTGATCCTCAGCGCCGTTGGCAGTGCACGGGCGGCGAATGATAAGACTACCGAAGTCTGAGATCAACCAAGCCCAAAAAGTGAGCTTAGGTTTTCCAAAAACTACGGCGGGATTTTCAAAACAAGATCGCTTCGGGATAAATCCCTAGCTCAGTACGTGGAAGCCCTTCGGGCTGGCGCGACGAGTCGAATTTACACTTGCACCTGACGCAAGTGCAGGTGTTCGACTTTCACGAACTGAGGCAGGATGCTACGCAATCCGCCGATTCAAAGGTGAAAAGCGGTCTCGGACATAATGTCAACGGGACCCTTTTTTCATCTATAGTAAATCTGGATGAAATCTACCAAACGAGATGATTCTCAAAAATAAAGTCTAATCTTGCAAATAAGTAAGAGGGTTCAATTTCGACAAATAATATCAAATTTGTAAAGCCAAGGATTCGTTGCCGCCTTTATAATCGATTTTATCGATCCAGAGAGACAAGATTTTTTGATTTCATTGAGCATAAATCTTGTCTTGAATTATTTAAATTTTTCAATTTAGGAGCACCGCCATGAACGATGTTTTTATCTCTTACTCCCGCCGCGACAAGGTCTTCACTCAGAAATTATTCGAGGCGCTCAAGGCAGCAAACCGAACGGTTTGGGCTGATTGGGATTCCATTCCCGCGGCTTCTGATTGGGATGCAGAGATCAAGGAAGGCATTGAGCAAACAGAATCAGTTTTGTTCCTGCTCAGCCCCGAATGGATCAAATCCAATGAGTGTCGCAAGGAATTAATCCATGCCGTGACGATGGGCAAGCGTCTCATCCCCATCTTGTATCAAATGGTGGATCCCAACGAAGTCCCGCCAGAGTTGGCGAAGATCAACTGGGTCTATATGCGCGATACCGATGACTTTGACAAATCCTTCCAAACCCTTTGCTCAGCGATGGATACCGACCTGGATTGGATCAAGACTCATACCCGCATCCAGGTCCGCGCTGTGGAATGGGATAAAAAGAAACGGGATCATTCCTTCGTTTTGCGTGGTAAAGACCTGGTAGTTGGCGAGCAATTCGTTTCGGAGGCTGCCGGAAAGAGTCCCGAACCAACACATCTCCAGGGAGAATATATTCTCGCAAGCCGCAAGGACGCGATCCGCAGACAGAGAATCACACTGGCAGGAGTGACAATTGCGTTAGTGGTCTCTATTGCATTGGGCATTGCGGCTGTTTTCCAACGGCAGGCGGCGGTTTTGAATTCGAAGATATCTCTTGCCAGAGAGTTAACCGCATCTTCACGCACAAGCCTTGAAACGGACCCTGAGCAGAGTATTCTATTGGCATTGCAAGCGGCACAAATTACAACTGATGCGGGACAAGGAATCTTATCCTCGACTGAGGATATGCTGAGGGAAGCCATTCAAACTTCTCGATTGCGTTATAAGGTAACAATCCCTGATGATCAAATTCTTTCCGTTACTATTAGCCCAAATGGGGAGTATCTTGCGGCAGGGACATTAAAGGGCGAGATTGTGATTTGGAAAATCTACAATGTCCCAAATCACATGGCAACATCCAGCGATTTTGTAGAAACAGTATGGCTCGAGCCATTTCATACAATATCAAGCGCGGGAAACTCTGTTGAGAGCGTAGTTTTTAGCCGCGATTCAAAATTGATTGCTGTCTCGTCTGATGAGACAGGCTTACCGGCTGTATGGGATCTTGATGCACGTAAGAAACTATTTAATTTACAAGGTGAGTTGGGATATATCTATAATGTTGTCTACAGCCCAGACGGGCAGATATTGGCTACATCCGGAGAAGATGGGATTGTTCGTCTGTGGAATATAAACGGGGCAAATATTTTGAATATTAATGCACATGGGCAGAATCGAGTGACCGGTTTGGCATTTAGCCCGGATGGAAAAAAAATAGCTAGCGCGGGTATGTCGGGGCAATTAATCATTTCGGATGTTGGCACGGGTGAAACTTTATATACATATACAGATGAATGGGCAATCGTGCGCCTAGCTTACAACCCTAAAGGCAATCAAATTGCTTTTGGGAGTACCTCGTATAATGTAAAAATATTGGATTTAAATACAAATGAAGTGCTAAACACAAAATTCCATAAAGACCGCGCTGCAAAAATAGCATTTAGCCCCGATGGGTCTATACTTGCAAGTGCTGGGCAGGATGCTGCGACTTATATCATAAACCCTGATACAGGTAAGCAAATATTTAGCCTGATTGGCGACACAAATGATATGCTTGATGTTGCTTTTAGCCCTGATGGCGCTTATATTGTTACAGGCAATGCAGATGGTGATGTGAAAATTTGGAGCGGGTCTATTATTCCTCCTTCTGAAGCGGGAAGCATTTTGATGCAGGAAGAGCCCGGAACTGGTCTGGTTTTTTCATCAGATGGTAAAAAAATAATAACTTCGGCAGATGAGCCGACGGCACATGTTTTTGATATCAAATCTCAAAAAACTACTGCGCTGTACGATCAATCCATCTGGATCAACGATGTTGCTATTAGCCCCGACCAAAAACAACTTGCGGCAGGGCGCGAAAATGGAAGTATTATTATCTGGGATGCGGGAACTGGGAAGAAGTCGAAAGAATTGCAGTCTGCAGAAAATGCAATTCTTTATGATGTTGAGTATAGCCCTGACGGAAAAACTTTATTGAGTGGCGCTGGATATGTGGATTTATGGGATTCGGGATCAGGAAAATTGTTATCCAGAATAGACCCAGGGCAAGACCAGTGGATTCGGGCTACAACCTTCAGCCCGGATGGAAAACTTATCGCAGCTGGCGGTGATACAAAAGGGGTTCTATATTTGATTGATAAGGAAAGCGCGAAAATAGAAAGGTCACTTTCAGGACATTTGCCAGCTTCGGTCATTTGGAGTGTAGATTTTTCTTCAGATGGGACAAAGCTTTTATCGGGCGCTTTTGATAACACCGCAATTATATGGGACGTGCAAACTGGCAATATATTGCATACCCTTAAGGGGCATCAGGGTGGCATAACAAATGTCGCATTCAATTTTGACGGCAGTCTGGCAGTTACCTCAAGCTCGGATAGTACAGTAAAAATTTGGGATGTATCCACTGGGGAAAATTTATATACTTTGGTTGCCAATAAATATTACCCGTATTTTTGGGTCAACAATATTGCATATACCCCAGATGGAAAACTACTTGCAACCTTGAGTGAAGATGGGGTAATACGCTTTTATTACACAAATGTGCAGGATGTGCTTGCTCTTGCGCGCTCAAGAGTTACTCGATCTCTGATGGAAAATGAATGTAAACTCTTTATTCATGTGGACACCTGCCCGGATACACTTGTGCAACCGGAACAGCCGACCAGCAAAACTGATCACATGACAAAAATAGTTCCGATAGCTAAAGCTCCTGTTATTGAAAATAGCAATCCTGACTTACGCTCTGAGTTTGGAACAAAGCAGGTAACCATGGGGTTCCGTAATAAAACCATAGAAAGTGTACAGGTTTTTTGGATTACCACTGATTTAGTCGAGAATAGCGTTAGAAATCTTGCGCCCAGTGAGTACACTAGTATTCAGGTGTCTGATAATACAGCATTTCGAGTTCGTGATCGTGAGGGAGGAGTTATTTTTGAATATGTGACTACTGGGGATGGCTATCAGCAAGTTGATCTAGAATCTACTACCCCATTAGGGTCAGGGGTTGAAGCTAATAATTTGAATAATGCAGTTGAACAAAATCAGTTACAAGGTACAACTACTACTCCAAACCTCCGCACTTTACAAGGAACTACAAATATTAAATTAGTCGTTGAGAATGAATCTGATGTTGCGGTCAATATTGTTTTGGTCGACGGTAATGGGTTTGAAAGTATTTTTTACGCTATTCAGCCTGCAGAAACGATTGATTTTGACGCATGGGATTCTGGGGCGTGGCGATTCCGTGACTTAGATGGTAAATTGATTTATGAATATTTCACTGATAATAGTCCAACTCAACATATCATCATCGCTAGCAATCTTAAGGCAGAGGTTACAAAACTGGATTCTGCTGGTAATGAACGACAATTTGCATCTCCAACTGTTGGGTTGAAATCAGGAGACGGGACAAAGGAAGTTCATCTAAAGATTACTAACAATACGAATAGCGTCATCGTATTTAGTTGGATGAACTTTGATGGAGGAGAAGAACCTTTCCTTGAATTTGCGCCCGGCGAAGCCGTAGATCAAGGCACATCTGAAAGCCACGCCTGGCGGTTTAGAGACTCGGAAGGAAATCTGCTCTTTGAATATACAGCTACAGACCAGCCAGTTCAAGAGATAACGATTAATGCAGATTTAACGGTAACAACAAAGTAATACAAAAAACTCGGAAGCCATAAGGCTTCCGAGTTTTTTGTATATGAATACCTCTACCCCTATTCATCTCAATCTTCAGATTCTGTACAGCGCAGGCTTTGAACTCGGGTATCTTTACCTAAGGATTAAGCACGTAATTCGTCAATAATTTTACAGCAGCTCTGCAAGATTGCAAAGAACAAACATATTTTTTTCTCTCATCCGAAACCTTCCCCATGTAGGTATATCCAAATATTCTTGAAATGAAAGGCATTGCGTATCTGCTATAATTGCCCAAATCAACTCACTAAAGGACTTTCCAATGGCTGACCATATCAGCGTTACACAAATCTCGAACTACATCGGACAGGACATCGTCCTCAAGGGCTGGGTCTACAATCGCACAGACAAGGGCAAGCTGTCCTTCCTGCTCGTGCGCGACGGGACGGGCTTCATTCAGTGCGTCGCCTTCAAAGGTGACCTGACGCCCGAACTCTTCGAGACCATCTCCCACC
>JAIFKY010000012.1 GCA_020049345.1 Anaerolinea sp. | reverse complement strand
CGTCTTCGTAGATCGGAACGCCATATTGGACGTATCTTTTGGTCTGCGCAGGCCAAGTCCACTCGGCGCGGGGGATGATGCCAATGCCACCGTTGTAACCAGCCATGGCAAGCAGCACATTCCCACCGCCAGTTTCAAGTGACTTGGCAAGGTAGGCGAGTCCGCGTGCGGCGTTGGTATCGGGGTTGTATGGATCGTCAATTGCGTAAAAGTGAAACGGCATGACCTGAAAAAGTCCCATGGCGCCGGCGCTCGACTTTGCGCGGGGATCTCCACAGGATTCGATCTGCATGATGGTGGCAACCAGGTTTGGGTCCAGGTGCGAAGCGTCTGCCCACCTTGAAATTGAATCAGCCCAGTAGCGGACCTCCATCCGAAAAATGGGAGAAATGCCGGTCGAGCTCACGGGCAGTATTTCTACAACTGAAATTGGATTTGTCTTCCAAGCGAAGGACGCAAGCAACGCGCTGATCAAAATAACTGCAAGCGGCACCAGCATAAAACCAGATAAACAGCCGCCCCCATCATCTTCTTGCGGGGCGGCTGGCGCAGTGTACCATTCTATTTCTTCAGGATGAGCGCGGGGCATGTGTAAATTTTAGGCGTCGTAGTGGTTGGCGTTTTCGGGTCCGCGCGCGGTGTAGGAAATGGGATGATAGGTCGGTTCAGGTGGGATGAAGGAAGTTTGCTGTGCTGGCGCGGGCTTGGGCGCAGGGTGAAAGTTCGCCGCGCTGGTATTGACGTTATTTACAGGGCGCGCAATTTGCGAAGCCGGACGCAGAATGGGTTGATTAACGGGCTGGTTGACAGGGCGCTGTTGGGCTTGATAACTGGGCGCGGCTGCGCGCGGCTGTGGCTGGGGCGCGTTGTACGGGCGTTGTACAGGCTGAGGCTGTTGGTATTGCGTTTTATAGGGCTGGTGCTGTTGAGCGGTGGTAAAAAGGCGATCCCCAGCAAGCGAGAACGTGCCGATGATCAGCAGGCGCACGAGCCAAACCATGGCGGCAATAAAAATCGGCACAACTTTGATCAAGGTGGCTGTGCTCATCACGGCGCTGGCTTGCAGGTTGGCGTTGCTGGTGATGGCAACCGATACGCCCCACCATGTCAGCATGGCGTTGAAGCCTGCCGCCAGCAACCACGCGCCAAATAAGTAATACACTTCAGCGGGTTCGTCGCGCCCCTGTTCGGGGGTGAAGATACGGGCGATGCCGGCGAAGTCAATTCCGCAGAAGGCGATGGCAAGCATGGTTGACCAGCGAATCCCTGCAAAGGTCAGGTCGCCGAGCATATCGTGCAAGGCAAACTGGGTGGTGCTAAAGTTGAATACTTCAAAAGATAGCAACGCACCGATGATCATCATGCCCCAGGTTGCGCCGCGATTGAATTGACGGTTATGAGTTGCGTTATACCAGACGGTTTTCAAACCATCTACAAGCGGATTACGGTATTGAGCCATTTCGACCTCCAGTTTGAATAGGTAGGTCGATTTTAGAACATACGTTCTATATTGTCAAGGATTTTATAAAAACATCCGAGGTCACTTTATGATCTCGGATGTTTTTATAAAAATTTATCCCACCACTCTTAATTCACGCGGCATATCGCTTAAACATTCTGCGCCGCTTTCGGTGATGACGATGTTATCTTCGATCCGCACGCCGTTGCGGTTGGGCAGGTAGATGCCAGGTTCCACTGTGTACGCCATGCCAACTTCCAGCAGTTGCATATTGTCGCCGCGCATGTATGGGTCTTCGTGTCCTTCCATGCCGATGCCGTGACCTGTGCGGTGCGTGAAGTATTTTCCGTAGCCTGATTTTTCGATCACGTCACGCGTGGCAATATCCACAGCCGCGCAAGGCACACCGGGCTTGCCCGCGGCGCGGCCTGCGGCGTTGGCTTCCTGCACAATCTTGTGAATCTTCTGACACACGGCATCCACCTCACCCACTGCGAAGGTGCGCGTGAGATCTGAGATGTAGCCGCCATACGCCGCGCCCCAATCTACAACCAGCAGATCACCCGTTTGCAATTTTCTTTCAGAAGGCGAAGCATGTGGATTTGCGGCATTCGGTCCGCCAGAGACGATGGGCGCGAAAGGCAGTTCCGAATCGGAGCCGTGCTTTAATAATTGCATCACCAATTCAGATGCTAATTCGCGCTCGGTCATTCCAATTTTGATTGATGGAATTGTTGCTTCGAGAGAATCCTGCGCGATCTTCACGGCGCGGCGCATTGCATCCACTTCGGCTTTGTCTTTCTTCAAACGTAATTGTGACAACACATCGCTGGCATCGGGATATTCCGCTTCGGGCGCGCCCGCTTTTACGTGACGGAATTCGAGCAGGCGCAGTTGACGCGGCTCAACTCCGATGCGCTTCCCGTCCACGCCCAGGGCTTGGGCAGCCATCCGAAAGGCATCATCCCACTCTGACGGATTTTCGCCGTAGGCGATGGCTTGCACTTTGTATGGGAATAAATCCACTTTGAGCAGTTCAAGTTCGGGTAAAACCAGTACGGGGTCTTTGCCTGGCGCAATAAATAAAACGACTGGACGTTCCATCAGGTGAAATTGCACACCGGTGAGATATGTCAGCGTAGGACCAGGATTCAGGATAACCGCATCCAGTTTTGAGTTAAGCAGCGAAGCGGTGAGGGCGTTTAGTCGCGCAAGAGTCATGTGAGTCTCCTAATCCAATTTATGATTTTTTTTCGAGAAGGTGTACGAGATCCAATCCACGGCGACTGGAAAAAGCATGTCAAACGCGGTGACAATGCGAAACCACCACGGGATGATTAAACTGCGGCGCGGACGTTTGGCAACATCCAGCACACGACGCGCAACATATTTTGAGGTCATGTGTATTTTCAAAAACGATTTCACTGTTCGGTAGGCTTCGTTCTTGCCGACATGCGAACCAAATTCAGTGGAGGCGGGTCCGGGGTAAATTCCACTGACCTTAATTCCAAGCGGCGCAACTTCGCGACGCAAGGCATCGGTAAAACCGCGCGCGCCATATTTGCTGGCGGCGTAACTTGTGATGAGCGGCGTAGCGAGAAAGCCCGCGACAGAAACCATGTTGATAATATGACCTTCGCCGCGTTCAAGCATGTACGGCAAAACCTGACGTGTGACCTGCATTAACGCGGTGAGATTAACCTGCACCAGCATGTTGATGTCACGTTCAGGAGTGTGATTCTCAAACCATTCCACGCGCCCAATTCCGGCATTGTTGAAGAGGATGTCAATTTGACCGTACAGGTCAATTGTCGTTTTCACGAGATTATCCACTTCAACCGCGTCCACAATATCCACAGGAACGGCGATGGCTTCGCCGCCTGCATCTTGAATTTTTGCGGCAAGGTTTTGCAGGCGGTCAATGCGGCGCGCGGCGAGGACTACTTTACAGCCCTCTTTTGCAAAGAGTAGTGCGGCATCTTCGCCAAAGCCCGAAGATGCGCCCGTGATGAGTACGACTTTGTTTTCAAGTTTTGTCATGGCGGTTTCCGTTTTCAATAAATAAAAAGTGACACGGGTAATTTTATCACCCGTGTCACGTATCATCTCAATATTTCGGGGTAAATAGGTGACAGTCACCTTGTATTTTTGAGAAGGTACTGACGCCCATTGAAATTTGATGAATGGCGGGTTGAAAACCCGCCCTACAACTACCTATGCAAGAGGTCTATTTTTATTCATCCTGATTATCCCGCGCATGTTTTCTCAGTCGGGATATAATTTAGACAGGAGAAATTAACATGCCAATTCTTTCCATGTTTTACGGGATTATCGTCCGCATGTACTTTGCTGACAACAAACAACACCACGTCCCCCACATCCATGTGGAATATGGAGACGACAAGGCTGTATTCAGTATTGCAGATGGAAAAATGCTTGCTGGTAATTTTCCAAACAACAAAACTCGTCTCGTGCAGGCATGGATTGAAATCCGCCGCGAGGAATTAAACGCCGATTGGCAATTGGCTGTCAATGGAGAAGAAGTTTTCAAAATTGACCCTCTGAAATAGGAGAACGAATGAATCCATATGTAAAATCTGTCCAAGCGCAAGATGATTATTGTCTTTTGCTGACCTTCGAGAACGGCGAAAAACGCACATTTGATTTAAAACCTTATTTAAGCAAAGGCGTATTTACGCGATTACAAAATATCGCCTTGTTCAAAACTGTCCGTGTAGTTTCTGGCTCTATCGAATGGCAAGGCGAAATTGATTTAAGTTATGACACCCTTTATCTGGAAAGCAAGCCTGTAAAAGCAGGCGCAACCAAAAGTAAATCCCGTCCAGCTCAGAAGAAGAATTTGAGATCATTGCCTACAAAAAAACTGAAACAAACAAAAGTGACGGCTGGAGCAAGATAAGAATCAAAAACGCGGCTAATTACAAGCCGCGTTTTTGATTCTTTTATTCGTCCTGACCCTCATCCCGCACGTGTTTCTTTGGTCTTGGCGGTTCGACCGTCACTTCCTTGGAAAGCGCAATGGCAAGGACGTCATCCATGTGTTTGATCGGGATAATTTTCAACTCGCTTCGCGCGGTCTTTGGCAACTCGACCAAGTCCTTCATATTCTTTTCCGGCAGAAGGACGGTCTTGAGTCCGGCGCGATGCGCGGCGAGGACTTTCTCACGCACGCCGCCAATGGGCAGAATGCGCCCGCGCAATGTGATTTCACCGGTCATGCCCACGTAGCGAAAGACAGGACGCCCCGTCAGCGCGGAGATAATTGCAGTCGCCATCGTGATTCCCGCCGAGGGTCCATCCTTCGGGATTCCGCCTTCAGGCATGTGGACGTGAATATCCAGCCGTTCGAAGACATCCAAATCAATTTTCAGCGCGGCGGCGCGGGATTTGATGTAAGTCAGCGCGGCTTGACCTGATTCCTGCATCACCTCGCCCATTTGACCTGTCATCTGCATTCCGCCTTTGCCTTCGAGGATGGCAACTTCAACAGACATGATCTCGCCGCCGGTTTCGGTCCATGCCAAGCTGGTAGCGAGTCCCACTTCGTCGGTCAGTTCCGCTTCGGATGGGAAGACCTGCTGAGGTCCA
>JAIFKY010000294.1 GCA_020049345.1 Anaerolinea sp. | reverse complement strand
TTGAACGACCATTCCCATCACCGTCCCGACCAACTCAGCGGCGGACAACAACAGCGCGTTGCCGTCGCCCGCGCATTGTCCATCAACCCGAAACTCGTCCTTGCCGATGAACCCACTGCCAACCTTGATACTGAGAACGGCAAACAGGTGATGGAGATTATGCAGAAACTCAATCAGGAAACGGGCGTTACTTTTGTATTCGCCACACACGATCCGCGCGTTATTGGTTATGCCAAGCGCGTGGTGACGTTGCAAGATGGATTGATTGAAAAGGATACGAAGTGATACGGGCGCGTTTCAAGTAAATTGAAATAAACCTCTTGCGAAAGTCCATTTTTGACCACAAAGGCACAAAGTCTCGAAGACTCAAAGGAAAAAAACTTAGTGACTTAGTGTCTTGGTGACTTTGTGGTTTGCAAGGCTTTACTTATGCAAGAGGTCTAATAAATCCGTGTTTTGTATTTCGTTTTGAAGGTGTGCCGCTTGTCTGAGATTCACAGGCAGGCTATTCTTGCCAAAAACCCTTGTTTGTCACGGTAGACTGAAATTAAATAAAACCTGTGCAAAACCTGTGCAATCTGATAGAATTTGTGCATTGAAAAAAGTCACACTGTAAATCGTGTATGGAGATAAATAAATGAAAAAGGTACTTTTGATATTAACCAGCGTTTTGGCGCTCGCGCTTTCTGCGTGTGGCGCATCTGCCACGCCAACCGCTATTCCCACCGTATCAGTTGATGCGGCTGCGCAGCCATCCTCGTCTTCTGGCAAGGCGTCTTCTTCAGCAATTGTCGCTCCGGTCGAAAAAGTTGAATTGTCTTTCCCGCTTTCGGGCGCAGTGAAAACTGTCGAGGTCGCCGCCGGCGATTCGGTCACGGTGGGTCAGCCATTAGTCACGCTCGAAACGGCGATTCTCGAAGCAAAAGTCAAAGAAGCCGAAGCCAGAGTCGTCACGGTCAAAACTCAACTTGCATACCTCGTCCGCACGGGCACATCACAGGAAAGATTTGACGCCGCCCAAGCCGATATTGACAGCGCGCAGGCTCAGGTGGATATTGCCAAAGCGCAACTCGCGCAAGCCACGCTCACTGCGCCTTTCGCGGGCACAATTTCCTCGGTGGATATTTCCCCCGCTGAATTTGCAAATCCGGGTCAAATTGTGATCGTCATGGGCGACCTGTCCCACTTCCAAATTGAAACCACCGACATGAGCGAAAAGGATGTGCCTGCCTTAAAGGTAGGTCAGCCCGCAACCGTTTTTATTGAAGCGCTCAACGAGAATTTCAACGGCAAAGTGGTTGATATTGCCCGCTTTTCTGAAACGGTCGGCGGCGATGTGGTTTTCAAAGTCACCATCGAACTTGACGACCAGCCTGAGGGTTTGCGCTGGGGCATGAGCGCCGAAGTGACCATTGAAACGAAATAGCGAGACTCCCATGAAGAAATTATTTTGGATGGCGTCCCTCGCGCTGACTGCGACTCTCGCAGCCTGTGCCAGCGCGCCGACCGCAACCCCGCCTCCTGCTGCGCCCGTAACTGAATCTGCTCCAAAAGGCTTGATCCTGTCTGACGGTGTCGTTGCGTCTGCCGAGGCATTGCCCGCGCAGGATACACAAATGAGTTTTGCTGTTTCTGCATCAGTCAAGGAAGTTTTTGTAAAAGAAGGCGACACGATCAAAGCAGGTCAAACCCTGGTGACCATTTACTCGCCCGACCTTGAACTTGCAGTCACAGCCGCCGAGTTGGACGCGCAAGCCGCAGAATTGGAATTTCAATATTGGATTCCCGCCCGCCACGACCGCCCGCCAGAACGACGTCAACAGGCAGTGGCTGAACTGGAAGAGGCAAAAGCAAAACTCGAAACCGCAAAAGCCAAATTCACCCAAACCTCATTGGTCGCACCGTTTGACGCCGTGGTTGTTGATGTTCAAATTCAACCTGGTCAATTTGCCCAGGCGGGTCAGGTCATAATCACACTGGCTGACCTTGCTCACATGCAGATTAAAACCACTGACTTAAGCGAAAAAGATGTACCCGCCGTGAAGATCGGTCAAACCGCGAATATTTACGTTGAATCCTTGGATGTCACCATCACAGGCAAGGTCGTGAAAATCTCGCCCATTTCAGAAACCGTTGGCGGGGATGTTGTTTTTTCCGTCACAATTGAACTCAACGAACAGCCCGCTGGCCTGCTTTGGGGCATGAGCGCCGAAGTGGAAATACAAACGAAATAAAAAAAAGACCTTCGAGTACCCAACTCGGAATTAAACACAGAGGACACAGAGAAAATTTTTATCTCTGTGTCCTCTGTGTAATTTTTTTAACTTTTTCTTACGAGCCAATGATTATTTTCTCGCCGTTTTTACGAATCGACTCCACCGCCGCAAATGTAGACTTGGTGACGCCGATCAGATCTTCGTAGGGGATGGGCGGCTCTATCCCTTCGCGAACAGATTTGGCAAACGCAGACATTTCCGCCTTCCAGCCTTTATCTTGCGCCATGCTTTCCACTTTCTTCTTTCCATCCTTCACGGTCGTCAAAGAAACATAATCATCCAACACTGCGATCATGCCTTCGCAAAAAACTTCCAACCGTTCCTTGGGGAAGGATTTATCGCCATTGGCGAGATAATCAACAACGCCTATTGAACCATCGGGGAAGGTGATGGTCATTGAGATGTTATCCTCGCGGTATTTGCCTTGATTTGGCAGCGCGTGAGCAGCCACGCTGACAGGGGATGCGCCAACGAGGAAACTGATCAAGTCTATGAAATGGCACGCTTCGCCGATGATCCGCCCGCCGCCGAGGGTTGGGTCTTGAGTCCAATGGTTGAGGGGGATGTTGCCAGCATTGATTCGGTAATGGGCGTGGAGCGGTTCGTGACGAGTAACGAGTAATGAGTGAAGTGATTGGGCGAGAGGGGAGAACCTGCGGTTGAAGCCGACAGTCAATAGACCATTGACGATAGACGATTGACCATGTTTCGCGGTCTGTGATCTATGGTCTGTGGTCAATTGCTTGATGACCTTGTTTAAGCCAGCCAAGTCAATTGCCAGCGGTTTTTCCACAAAGACATGCTTGCCCGCCTTGAGCGCCTTCACGACCAACTCTGCATGTGAATCATGCCGCGTGAGAATTGCCACCGTGTTGATATTTGGGTCGTTGAGAATTTCATCGTCGCTGGAAGTGGCGTATTGAAAACCAAACTTTTTGCCTGAGTGCTGGGCGTGCAATCCGCCGGATGAGGCAATTCCAACTAATTCAAAATCTTTGTTGTTCTTCAAAACGGGCAGGAGGGTTGCATTGGCGTAAAGTCCCGCGCCGAGAACGCCGAGTTTCACAGAAGCGAGTGATGAGCGACGAGTAACGAGGGGGAATTCAACTCGTTTCTCATTACTCATTTCTTGTTTCTCATCACTCGTTTCATATTTCAACAACACGCCCAGAAATGCTTCCTTCTTCTTTCCAGTAATGACTTCGTAAGCCTTGACGCCCTCTTCAATGGGGAAGCGGTGGCTGATTAAACTCGTAACTCGTAATTTGTCACTCGCCAATAAATCAACCACAGCCTGAAAATTTCGTCCTTCCGTCCAGCGGATGTAGCCCACGGGATAGTCGTTGCCGTTTTCTTCGTAGTTGGCATCGTAACGGCCGGGACCGTAGGAGCGGGAGTTAATGAAGGCGATTTCTTTTTCGTAGTAAATTTTGCGCGGAATGTTCAAGCCGACTGCGCCCGTTGCCACCACCTTTGCGCGGTCGCGGGCGATAACGCCAGCCAATTCAACAGGGTCGTTGGACGATGTGTCGGCGCAGATGATGATTGAGTCGAATCCGCGATTGGATGTGAATGCCTGGGCTGCTGATTCTGCCTGGGGGCGGGTAACAGCCTCCAGCCCAAGCGCAGCGGCGAGCTTGATCCGCTTTGGGTCAAGATCAATGCCGAGGACGTTGCATCCCGCCGCAGCCGCCAGTTGAATCGTCAATAATCCCAAAAGACCCAAGCCGATGACCGCTACGTTTTCGCCGAGTTGCGGTTCGGCGAGTCTAAATCCATGCAGGGCAATTGCGCCGAGGGTGGTGAAGGCGGCGGATTCGAAATCTACATTTTTGGGGAGGGGAGTGAGCAGGTTGCGCGGGACGACGTTGTACTCGGCGTGCGTGGCGTAGCCTCCGCCCGCACATGCCACACGCTGACCAACTTTGAAGCCTTGCATATTTTTGCCAAGCGCGATAATTGTGCCAGCGGTTGAATATCCCAGCGCCATGGGCTGGTCGAGGCGGTTGAATACGGCTTGCACGGTTGGCATCACGCCTTCGCGTTTGGCTTTGTCGAGTGTTTGTTTAACGAGGTCGGGGCGGGAACGCGCTTTGCCGAGATAACTTTTTTCGGCGAATTCAACGACCATGCGTTCAGTGCCAGCCGAGACAAGGCTTGCAGAAACTTTGACCAGCGCCTGTCCTTCGCGCGGGGTGGGCATAGGCACATCTTCGACTACGGTATTTCCATTTTTTATGTTTTGGAGGAGTTGTTTCATTTTGATTTATGATTTTTTGGAAGTGCAATTTGGATTTTGAATTGGCAGCGGCAAAAGTATAACGCATATCAATGATGGCTTGTGAATACAGGCGCAATATGACAAATGTCACCTTTATGGTTAAGTAAAAACTTAATTATTGACTTCACTTTTTACGAATGATATTCTGAAATTAGAAAACAGCATTGGCTGTTTATTTTTGTTTACCCAAAGGAAAAGGAGAATATTATGGAACTCGGTGGTTATGCAAATCGAATTGGCTGGGTTGACCTCAGCGCAGGCAAAGTGGAGTTCAAGCCTGTACCTGAGGATGATGCCCGAAAGTATATTGGTGGACGCGGCTTGGGTGTGAAGTTTGTTTTCGATAACGGACCCACCGTGGATGCCCTTTCTCCTGATAACATTTTATGCTTTATGAATGGTCCACTCACTGGCTCTGAAGCCAATATGAGCGGACGCATGGCAATTGTGACCAAATCGCCCCTGACCGGAACCGTAACCGATTCTCACCATGGGGGCTGGTCAGCCGCCCGTTTGCGTTGGGCTGGCTTCGACGGTTTGGTGTTCAAAGGCAAAGCCGAAAAACCAACCTATGCCTACATCCACGATGATCAAATTGAATTGCTTGACGCTTCGGAAGTTTGGGGCAAAGGCGTTCATGACACCATTAAACATTTCAAAGAAAAATATGGCGAAAAAGACCTGACCGTCATTACCATTGGTCAGGCTGGCGAGAATCAGGTCAAGTTTGCGTGCTGGGTCAATGAAGATGATCGTGCCAGCGGACGCGGCGGCACAGGCTGCGTGGGCGGCTCGAAGAATCTCAAGGCGGTTGTTGTTAAATCTGAGAAGAAGATTGTCAAAGCCACAGACCGCGATAAATGGAAAGCCGCTCATACCAAGGCGCTTGCTGAAATTATGGACGAGCGCGTGGTAACCTCTCCGCGCAAGGGTGGTCTCTCGGTGTATGGCACCAACGTATTGATGAACATGACCAACGTCATCGGCGGCTTGCCCGCCATGAACAGCCAGTTCACAGGTTATGCAGGCGCCGAAAAAATCAGCGGTGAATTTGTCAATGCCAACATCCTCGTGAACAATCCCACCTGTCACGCCTGCCCTGTTGCCTGCAAGAAGGAAGTTGAAGTCAAAGACGGTCCATACGCCGGTTTGCGCATGGAATCTATTGAATACGAACCGTGCTGGTCAGTCGGCGCGAACTGCGGCAATGATGATGTCCGCGTTGTAGCGAAGATGATCGACTCATGCAACGACTTCGGCATGGACGCCATTGAGATCGGTCATCCGCTTTCAGTTTATATGGAAGCCTCTGAAAAAGGATACACCAACGGTGACGGAAAACTCGCCTGGGGCGATGGCGCCGCAATGGTTGAACTGGCTGGCAAGATCGCCAAACGCGAAGGCATTGGCGATGTGATGGCAAACGGCGCAAACGCTGTTGCCGCTCACTTTGGTCATCCTGAACTCGCCATGACCTGCAAGGGTCAGGGCATCCCCGCTTACGATCCGCGCGGCATTAAGGGCATGGGCTTGGGCTATGCCACATCCAATCGTGGAGCCTGCCATCTGCGCGGTTACACCCCCGCCGCCGAAGTTGTGGGAAATGTGCTTGGACCCTCAACCGTTGCCGATCCGCTGGCGTGGAAGGGCAAGGGCGAAATGAACATGATCTTCCAAAATGTTCACGCCGTCACCGATTGCCTTGACCTCTGCAAATTCTCCACCTTTGCCGAGTCGCTTGACTCGTTTGCCATGCAATATGAAGCCATGACCGGTATTCCAAGTGATGCGGGGCATTTGCTTAAAGTGGGTGAGCGCGTTTACAACCTCGAACGCCACATCAACAACCTCAACGGTTTTGGCGAAGGCAGCGATATTCTTCCCAAACGCTTCACCACCGAACCCTCCACCATGGGCGGCAGCATTGGTCACGTTTGTGAATTGGATGAAATGCTCGTGGAATACTACGAAAAACGCGGATGGGTCAATGGTGTTGTGCCGGAATCCAAATTGAAGGAATTGGAGATCATCTAATTTCCGCCTCTTTCTTAACTGAAACCTGATCCTGTTTCAAAAACAGAATCTCCCCCGAAATAAAAAGCAGGGCGACGAGAGTCGTCCTGCTTTTTCTATTAAGTCACCATGTCATTGCGAGGGCGCACTTGTACTATGCCCGAAGCAATCTCTTGGCGCACACAGATTGCTTCGTCGGAAAGAGCAAGTGCCCTCCTCGCAATGACATAATAAACTACCCACCGCCCACCGCAGGGAACACATTGACCGTATCCTCCTGCGTGATTTTTGTCTGGAAGTCATCTTCCATAAATTGCACATCACGCCCGTTGATAAAAAAATGGACATGCCCGTACATCTTTCCTTCCGCATTCATCAACTCTTTTCTCATCGGCGGAAACCTGACCATGATGACTTCTAAAAGTTCCTGGGCGGTAATGCCCTGGGCAACATCAAACTCAATATTTTTTCCGCCGGCAATATCGCGCAGGGTAGCAAAGAAATTTACTTTCATGTTTTTATTTCCTTTCACTAAAGGTGGGTTCACGCATCACTTCAACATTCATTTTGCCGCTGGAGATGGGCGAAAACATACTGATAACAGCATCCGCCTCAAGCGGCATATCCACGCCCAAACTTTCAAGGCGCGGGTTGCGCCCGTTGACAAAGATCGGCACATCGGGCAAAAGTTCATTTGCTGAATTAAATAAATAGGTTTGGATATGGGGAAATTGCGCAATGAGAATATTTAGCAAATTGCGCAGGGTTTTATCGCCGGTTACGTCGGTGATTTCAAAAACTTCCTGTCCCGCTATTGTTCGCATGTTGGCGTAAAAGCGCACCTGCATCAAATTCTCCTATGGAAAAACTTCCATGCCCGATTTTTGAGCGGCTTCATGGAGTTCCCTATCAAATGTTGCCATCATGACTGGCGCGCCAAGAAGTTCGCTCCACGTCAGCGCACACGCAAGGTGAACAGAGTCGTAGCCTCGCAAACTGTATTGTCCGGTGAGGAAATCTGCGCGTATGACAATTTGTTCCGTGACCAAGATACGGTGATAATCTCCCCATTCTTTGCGGAAATTACTTAATGCGGTTTCACATTCCGCTGGAGTGACCAGATTCATTCTTGTTAATCGGTTAATACCGGCGGCTGTTTCTGCGCGGGTAATTAATCCAGTAGCAACCAGATCAGCGCTTTCCACCAGCCGCCTTATGTCATCTGAGTATGTCTCTTGTATAAATAATTTCAATAATGCGCTGGTATCAATATAAAGATTCATTTTGCATTTCCATATAAATTTCAGATGCAAGTTTTTTACTTTTATTGATCGTTACGGGTTTTGCGGGTTTGAGCTTTTTTCCGCTCCAGACAATTAAGCCTGCTTCCTGCAAGGTTTTAACGCGGCTCATCAACTCTTCCCGTGTGGGGGTGAGTTGGGCAACAGGCTTGCCATGTGAGGTGATGATAATGGTATGCCCGTTTTGTACCTTTTCCAAATATGAACTTAAGTGCGCTTTGAGGTCGCGGATGCCAATTGTGTATTGAGCCATAGTAATTTCCTTTGTGACTACATTTTATCACTAGAGGTCACGCTTTATCTACGGACATTGAATGATTCCCTGCGCCCAAAGGCACCCACCGCAGACGGGGAAATCTTCGTTGCCGAAGCAATCCTCTTCGTTGGTTTCCGAGAGGTCGCATCCGCCGCAGAAGGTGCATGGCGCAAACACAAAATTATGCAGGCGTTCACGGTAACTGACGTAGGCAGGATCAAGCCACAGTTGTTCGATGGTCTTTTCCCTGACATTTCCGATTACATGCGTTTTTGAAAGTTTCGGCTTTCCGTGCAGATAACTCGTATGAGTGTGCATCAACGGCCAGCAGGGACTCACGTTCCCCGTCCACGCGATGGACAGGGTTCCGCTTTCGACGAAATTGCATACGTCGTTGGCGCCGCCCCAGTTGTTGCCTGCAAAGCTGACATTGCATCCGCTGTTGAAGGCTTCGGTAAGCGCGGCTTGTGTGTCTTCGTTGAAGTCCATTTTGGGCAGGCTGAGTTTGGGCAGCATGGGCGAGGGCATGTAGGCGATGTTTCGCATGGTGCGCGTGTACAGGCGGTCTGCCTGCATTTCTTCTGTGGCGGGCTGTACATTGCTGACAGAAAAATATTTCGCGCCGAAGGTTTGTCCCATTTGGATGATCTTTGGCAGGTCGTTAATATTGCGTTTCATGGCAACAAAGGCGACACCGATCTCAGGCTTGGGAAAATGCCCACCGCTGCGCATCCTGAACAGGCGGCGCAAGTTTTCGAGAATTAGCGGAAGTTCTGCGCCGAGGCGTACATCGCCAAAACCTTCAGCGGTGGCTCCATCCAGCGAAACCCAAAGCACATCGAGTCCGGCGTCAATCAACTGGCGGGATTTTTTTTCGGTGAGGGTTGTGCCGTTGGTGATGAGTTCAACTTTTACGCCAAGTTCTTTAATGCGCCGAATCCACTCGATGGTTTTGACATGAAATAGAGGCTCGCCAATTCCGCCGAAATATACGCTGGGCATGGGATTCATTTGCTTAATGCCGTTGAGAATGCTTTCAAACGTCTCTTCGGTCATGCGTCCCATGGGTTGTTCCCAGGCATTGCGGAAACAGGTGATGCAATCGAGATTGCAATCAACGGTTGGTTCGATGTAGACTTTTGTGAGGTGGGTTACGGGACGGTGCAGGCGGACAAAGTTGGTGCCTTCGTCGAGGCGAACTTTTGAGCCAGGGTTCAGTCCGTATTGGCGGGCAACTTCGGGCGGGAGGATGAGACGCCCCTGTTCATCCACTTCTGCCCAGGCGGTTGTTTGTTTTTGAGATAAAACTTCCATGCTTGCTCCTTACCAATAATGTGCAAACTATCCCTAATCATATCCACTTTTTTTGAAATCTAATATGACAAAAGTTACTCTTTGGAGAATGAATTTTTTTGTTTAAAGATAGTTCCCAATTTTGGATAGAACAGGGCAGTTAATAGTCCCAGTCCAATTTCAATGATGTATACAAACCGCTCGGTGGAGATAAATAACCCAGCGGCAAAGACGAGCGCTGTCATGCCGATCCAAACTGGCAGGTGATCAAAAACTTGCGCACCGAACTTCCACTTTGCAAGCCAGATCAAAATGACCATGATGATCAGGGTTAACCCCAATACCAACAGCCAGAAAAGATAAGGGTGATGGAAGATCAATTGTACGTTGCGGTGGATGCGGATTTCCTTTAGGTAAAGGATAATGGGGAAGTGGACATATAAAAACAGCAATGAGTTTTTTCCCAGAAACGTGAGCAAGCCTTCATATTTAAATATTTTTTCACGCCCTGAAGAGATAAAGCGCAAAATGAAAAAGGCGGAGAATACCAAAATGCCGCAGACCAGAAAATAACCGAGGGACATGTCCCATTTGTTTTCAATATCAATGGGGAAGTTTATTTTTTGCAGGATGATTAATGTTGCGCCAAATCCTGCTGCCAAACCCGCATTAACATAATTGTTGATGCGATAGGCAAATAATCCAAGGAAGAATAAAAACAGCCACGGAAAGATCGGGAAGATGCCGGGCGGGATCAGAGCGTTGGTGACGCCGATAATAAAAATTCCAGCCAGAAGTTTTTGAAGTATAAACTTCAATCCAAACACAAGAAAGCCCAATAATAAATAAACCCACACACGCGGGCGGAGATAATATTCCACCAGATAGATCAAACTTGAACTTATGGCGACGATTTGAATAATATCAAATTCGATTTCTTCTAAAAAGCCGGGGTCTGTGATACGGTTGAAACTGAAACCAAGCAGGAATAAAAAAGCGTAGGTTAATAAAACGCCGCGCGGTTTGTATTTTTGCGCTTGAAATGCGGCGGTAACTCCTGTAGCGGCGAAAAATAATACGGGTGCCAGTCCGCCCCAGAATTTAAATTGTTCATACCCGCCGATTTTTAGACTTGAATGAGCCACAATCATAACCAGACAGCCGATGCCTTTTAAGATGTCTATGGTTGTGTCGCGTTGTGGGGTCGGTTTCATTTCCGCATCCATGCCGGGCGTAGTGACGCAACCTGTTTGTAGATGGGACAATCTGCTTGATGCGCGCCCTGCAAATATCCTGAGGACATGAGAAATTCGTTGACGATCTCTCCGCCGGTGAAGACAAATGTTTTTTTAAATAACTTTGTCCACTCTTCTTTTGTCAGCGGATGGTTTGTGTCGAGCCAGTTTTTGAATGATCCGAATTCTTTGCGTAATTCAAGTATTTTTTGCGCGTTGACAATTGCGGCGTTGATCTTTAGCCGATTTCGGATAATCCCCGCATCTGCGAGCAGGCGGGCGCGATCTTGTTCGGTATAGTTTGCAATTTTCTCAATCTCAAAATACTCGTAGGCTGTGCGAAAATTATCGGCTTTTTTCAGAATCGTGATCCACGAAAGCCCGGCCTGATTGATCTCCAACACAAGCCGCTCAAAGAGTTCGTTGTCACTCTTAAGAGGAAACCCATATTGGGTGTCATGATAATTTTTATTGAATGTATCTTCGGGGTGAGTGTTGCAGTAGTCGCAGTAGGTGGTCATGCGGGTATTGTAATCTGAATTTGGGGCGTAAGATGGCGTAACGTTTATGCAAATTGTTCCAAATTAATTGCCACCAACGGAAGGGCTTCGTCTACAAATCTGTCGAGAACAGGGCGTTTTTTTCTGTGGCTATAATGCGACGCCAGCCCGTAAATTGCAGATGTGGCAACGGTTGCGGGAAGTTCGGTGGAGATTTTTGAATTTCTAAGCCAGTAAGATAGCAGGTCAAAAACCTGTTTCTTGACGGTTGTTTCCACGAAAGATTCAAATTGGTTGTGCGGTTGGACGCAATCGGTGTGCAGACGGGCAAGAAATTCACATACAACAAGAATCAAATTTCGCAAGTTGTCGGTGTTGTAGGTGCAAATATTCAGGGTTCGCTTGTCAATTTCCTGCATGAACATTTGATTTATGGAATAGTCAAGCAGGGTATATTTATCTTGAAAGTGCGCGTAAAACGTGGCGCGGTTGATTTGCGCTTTGTCGGTTACGTCCTGCACCGAGATGCTCTCGAAGTTTTTTTCGGCGAGGAGATTTTCAAAGGATTGCAGGATCAATCCCCGGGTGCGTTTGACGCGCGGATCGAGTTTTTCATCGGGGTTTGGTAACATTTTCGCTCCAGTGTTGCATGGTAAAGGATATGCAACGCTTGTTGTTTATACGACGTGTGTATCGTATCAAATAACTCAACGAGAGTCAAGATGATGGCGATGGCTTGATCTGTTTCAAAATTATTATGGGGTAAACTTATTGAAAAGAAAGTTTTTTTGAATGTAAAAGGAGATAGTTATAAATGGCTACAAAGATGTTTCAGTTAAATAAAATTCTGATTTTGCTGTTGGCGGGTATAGTTCTTTCGGGTTGCAACTCGAAAGAATCTCAGCCCGATTTTGCTGTGCTTCCAAAGGAAAATCGTCCCAATGTTATTTTTATTTATACAGATGATTTGGATTCAAAATTAAATACCATTGATTACATGAAAAATTTGCAGGATTTGATGGTTGCTCATGGTACTGCCATGGGCGATTTTCTTATTACAAATCCGCTTTGCTGTCCTTCGCGTACCACCATTTTACGCGGACAGTACACCCACAACCATCAAGTTTATAACAATACGCCTCCCAACGGCGGGTTTGTAAAATTCAATGAAGTGGGTATTGGCGATTCAACGCTTGGCGTGTGGTTGCAGGCGGCGGGTTATCGAACAGCATTAATGGGGAAATATTTGAATGGGTTTCCTTTTCCCACAGACAGGTTGTATATTCCCCCGGGGTGGTCTGAGTGGGTAAGTCATGCAAAGCAAATTCCTTATGCCGAGTATGATTATGTCCTAAATGAAAATGGTTCCTTGGTTGCCTATTCTCCGGATCAGGTGAATTATTTTACAGACGTTTTAAGCCGCAAGGCAAATGATTTCATTCAGCGCGCCGCGGCAGATGAAGTTCCATTTTTTCTATATCTTGCGCCGGTGGCGCCACATGTTCCGGCTACGCCGGCTGTCAGGCATTTGGATTTGTTCCCGACGGTGACTATTCCGATCACGCCATCATTTAATGAGGCTGATGTATCTGATAAACCAGGGGATATGCAATACAATCCGCTGTTAACGGAAGAAAATATTGAGACCATGAATCAAAAATACCGTCAGCGTATACTTTCGATGCAGGCGGTTGATGAAATGATTGCCGAGTTAATAAAAACGCTGGAGCAAAACGGGGAACTTGAAAACACATATATCGTTTTCTCCTCTGATAATGGGTTTCATTTGGGGCAACATAGACTGTATCAAGGTAAGGGCACTTTATATGAAGAGGATATTACGGTGCCGCTTATAGTTCGCGGTCCCGGCATTCCTGAAGGACGTTCGGTTTCTGGTTTACTGGCTGGGAATATTGATATTGCGTCCACGATTGCAGAGTGGGCTGGGATCACACCTCCTTCATTTGTAGATGGAAGATCCCTGGCGGGTGTCCTGGCTGGAGAGCCGGTTAAGGCTGACTGGCGGCAGGCATATCTTTTGGAAATTTATCCCGAAGATAACCATGGCGAGGCATACGTTGCTCCTGTCATTGCGAGCGCCAATATTCTTCAATCAATGATAAAGTTTCCGCCCGCTGTGACTGATCCAATTGCTCCCCTTTATAGCGGACTTAGAACCAATCAATATTTATATATGGAACATGGCAATGGCGCGCTGGAACTATATGACTTAATAAAAGACCCGTACGAGTTGGAGAATATTTCCGGCAGCGCCGATCAAAAACTTCTTGAACAGTTTTCCGCCTGGCTAAAAGACATGTCCACATGCAGTGGAGCCGCCTGTTCGCAGATCGATTCCAGGCAATTACTGCCTTAGGAACTTGATGGTTTTCTCAGTGGACTCTGTGCGCTCCGTGGTTAAATCTTTTTCGGCTTGTCCGGGTCAGGTTGTAATAAATGGATATAATATTTTGTCCTGTGAAGCAAAAACATCTTTTCAGGCATCTTCGCAAGCAAGGATTTATGTGGAATGCAATTTGAAATAAAGAATTACGAAACCCCTATTTTTCGTTATGTCATGGGAATATGCACTTTTGCCGTGTTGGTCTCCATAGGCTTGTACGCCTATCTGGGCGCTTTCTCGCGCTACCTTGGAGATGATTATTGTGAGGCTATGCTTTTCAAAGACTCTTCACCCGTCAGCGCGGTGATTGAGCGATATACCGCAGGGAATTGGCCCAGAGCCACCATGCGTTATTCCAACCTGTTGTTTGAAGGTTTCAGCGAACTGCTTGGAAAAAACGCCATGCAGATCACGATCACATCCATGTCTTTACTTTGGATTATCGGCTTGATTTATGGCATTCACGAAATTCGAAAATTTTTGAAAGTGAATTGGCCTCTTCAACTTGATTTCTTCCTTGGCATCCTGCTTGTGTTCTTTAGCTTTTTACTCGCGCCAAGTCTTTTTCAAACGGTGTATTGGCGTTCAGCAATGATGACCCATTTTGCGCCGTTGGTATTCGGTTCATTCCTTGTTGCCTTTTTGGCAAACCAGTTCAGGCGCGCCGAAAATCATCCGATTTCAGCGGTCAGTAATGTGATCGTATTCTTTGCCGCCTTCATCATCGCAGGGTTTTCAGAGCCGCCCACCACCACCATGCTCACGGCTGTGCCTTTGCTTATGGCTGCGATCTGGGTTTGGGGAAAATCTCCCGCGCGACCAAAACAACTTACCCTGCTTGCGTGGATTTTCGCGGGCGTCTTTCTGGGATTGGTGGTGATGCTTCTTTCGCCAGCCAGCGCCAATGCGGCGCAGGAAAAAACCTTGAACATCGCCCAGGTATTGGGAAATTCATTCCTCTATAGTTATCTCTTTATGATTGATTCCCTGCGCACCCTGCCGCTTCCACTTTTTATTTCCGCGCTGATTCCTTTTATGCTGATTTGGTTATATCGGCATGAAAAAACTTCGGTATTATCCAATGAACAAAAACGCGCAGTTGTTTTTTTGATGCTTGCCGTTCCATTTTTGATCTGGCTCTTGATTGCCGCTGGATTTGCCCCCAGCGTGTACGGGCAGGGGTTTCCGGTAGAGCGAATGCGCTTTCTTGCCCGCACCCTCATGATCATTGCCCTGATGTTGGAAGGAGCCTTGCTTGGATTGATCCTGAAAAACCTGTTTTGGGGTTATGGCAGGACATTAATCTACTGGGCAATTTTGACTCTCTTCACAGCCCTTTCCATTGCGTACCCGCTCAGAGCCGCGTACCATGTCTACACGGTTGACCTCCCCGAATATCGCACCCGCGCTGAATTATGGGATGTGCGTCAGTCTCAAATTTACGTGTTAATTTCGCAAGGTCAAACTGATCTCGTTATCTATCAACTGGATGGCGTGGAAGGCGTCAAGGAAATGGACGTTAGCGAGAGTCACTGGGTCAATCACTGCGCCGCGCAATATTATGGAATTAATTCCATCCGCGCCCTGCCTGAGGAAAACCTGCCATGACCGAACATCCCATTCTCGTCACAGGCGCGCATCGCAGCGGAACTACCTGGGTGGGGCGTATGTTGTCCGCCGCCCGCAACACCGCATACATCAGCGAGCCGCTCAACGTCCTGCATCGTCGCGGAGTTTATCGCGCAGATGTTCAAAACTGGTATCAATACATCACCGCAGAGAACGAAGCCGACTACCTGCCCGCCTTCCAGCAATTGCTGAAATTCCAATATCATCTTTTTGCAGAACTTGGCTCGATCCGCTCGCAAAAAGATTTTATGCGTATGGGACGCGATCTTTCCATTTTTGCGAACGGAAAACTGCGCGGTCAACGTGTTTTGATCAAAGACCCGTTTGCGGTTTTTTCCACGCCCTGGTTCGCGCAAAAAATGAACTGCAAGGTCGTCATCACCATTCGTCACCCGGGCGGGTTCGCCAGCAGTCTCAAACGCCTCAATTGGTCGTTTGACTTTCATGACCTGCTCAACCAACCCATGCTCATGCGTGATCACCTCGAAGCAGATCGGGCGGACATGGAAGCGATGCAAGCGGATGACATCGTCGGACAATCTGCCTTGCTCTGGCGGATGATTTACCGCACGATTCACGCTACCCGTAAGTTGATTCCCACCATCAAAGTTGTCCGCCACGAAGACCTTTCGCTTGATCCGGTTGCAGGGTATAAATTGCTGTACGAATCTTTAGGTTTGCCCTTCGATCAAAAAGTCCGCGACACAATCCTCAACTCCAGCAGCTCTGAGAATCCAACGGAATTGTCAAAGAAAAAAGTTCACTCGGTAAAACTTGACAGCCGCGCCAACATGGACAACTGGAAGAAACGCCTCACCCCCGAAGAGATCACCCGCATCCGCAAATTGACCGAAGATGTCTCCCATCTTTTTTACTCCGACTCTGAGTGGTAATCAATTACCAATTACCAATTACTATTTACCAATGACCGAATCCCCCCTCGTCTCCATCATCACCCCGTCCTTCAATCAGGCTCGTTACCTCGAAGCCACGATTCAATCTGTGCTAGGACAGGACTATCCGCGCATCGAATACATCATCGTGGATGGCGGCTCGACAGATGACAGCGTGAGCGTGATCCAAAAATATTCGGGTAGACTCGCCTGGTGGGTCAGCGAACAGGACAAGGGGCAGACGGATGCGATTAACAAAGGTTTCAATCGTGCCACCGGCGACATCCTCGCGTGGATTAATTCAGACGATACTTACAATCTAGGCGCGGTGGCGCAGGCTGTAAAATATCTGGTTGAAAATCCTGAGGTTGGTTTGGTCTACGCTGACTGTAATTTTATTGATGAAGACGACCGCATCATTGGCAAATTCAATTCCGCGCAGACCGATTACCGCCGACTGCGCGAAGGCTACGTCCACATTCCGCAACAGACGATGTTCTTCCGCGCCAAATATTGGAAGGAATTGGGCCCGCTCGATTCAACTTTTTACTTCGCAATGGATTATGATCTGTGGACGCGCATCGCCGCGCGCGCGCCGTTCAAGTATCTTACCGGGCAAACGTGGGCGAACTTCCGCATCCATGATTCTGGCAAGACCACCTCAGCCGATGACCGCTGTTGGCCCGAAATGCTCCGCGTCCATTACCGCGATGGCGGCAGTTTTTTCTCCGTGATTGTGGCAAAATACTACCTAAGAAAGATTATTGGCCCGCTGTGGAAATGGAGAATCAAGAAAACAGGTAAACAGGTAAACAGGTAAACAGGTTTTATTCATCCTTCATCTTTCATCCCTCATCCTTTCCCTATGAAATTTCTCCTCACCTCCCCCTCCCTCGATGACCTCATCCGCCTGCTCAAAGCGTGGCGTTTCTGGATGCTCGGCGCGATCTTCGGCACGCTGATTGGCGCGGCAGTTTATTTTGTTGCCCCGCCGCCGTTTCGCGCACAAGCCACAGTTAACGTGGATTTCAACCTTGAGCAAGCCTGGCCGCAAGACACAGACCGCCAGCAGTTTTATTACCTTGAACGCGAGTCACGCAAACTGGAAGAGATTGCCTGGTCTGATGATTTGATGGGACAGTTGTCTTCTGAGTTTGCCATCCCCGTCGAAGATTTGCGCGGAAGTAAATTACAACTCAGTCAACCCGCCGAAGCAGGCTGGCATTTCTATGCCGATGATAAAGATTCAAAAAATGCTTCTGCGCTGGCATCCGCATG
>JAIFKY010000087.1 GCA_020049345.1 Anaerolinea sp. | reverse complement strand
AAGTGGATATTAAACCCAAGGGCTTTCGCGCAGTCTGGTTTGACGGCTTCATCAGCAAGGATACGCTGGACGCGGTTCGACGCGTTCTGCTAAATCCCGCGCAGGCAGAGGCATGGGCTGAGGAAAACTATCAACTTGCAAAACGGCATTTTTCATTCACCGTGTTGGAGCGCCGATTGCAATCCATTCTCGCAGATTGTTTGGGACAACAGATATGAACATAGCCATTCTTCATTACTCGGTTCCGCCCATCGTTGGCGGCGTGGAAAGTGTCATCGGGCATCACGCACAGTTGATGTCCGCGGCTGGACATTCTGTGCGCTTGATTGCGGCGCGCGGCGAGTCGCTTGATAAACAGATTCCGCTGACCATCCTCCCCCTTGCCGATTCGCGCCACGAGCGCGTGGCACAAATGAAAGCTCAACTGGATCGCGGCGAAGTGACCGCAGACTTTGAATCCCTGCGCGATGAACTCGCCGCGCAATTGTTGGATGTGTTATCTGGCGTGGACGTTTTGATCGCGCACAACACCTGCTCGCTGAACAAGAATCTCGCATTGACTGCCGCGCTTTATCAACTGCACACTGCACAAAAACTGCCGCGCTTGATCTTTGGCATCACGACCTCGCATGGACAACACCGCGCTATCAAAGCGAATTGCATGAAGGCTATCCCTGGGATTTGCTGAAAACCGCATGGGCTGGCGCAACCCAGGTCACGATCTCTGATATGCGCCAGGATGAACTCTCTGATTTGATGCGGATCGAAAAAACGCAAATCCATGTCGTCCCCAACGGGGTGGATGTTGGCAAGTTTCTAAAACTGGAAGATCAAACGCTCGGCTATGTAAAAAAACTTGATCTGTTGCAGGCAAGTCCCCTGCTTTTGTTGCCTGTCCGCATCACTTCGCGCAAGAATATTGAATTGGCTTTGAAAATTCTGGCGGCATTGCGAAGTGATTTTCCCTCTGCGCAAATGGTGATTACCGGTCCGCTCGGTCCGCACAACCCTGCCAACCTGCAATATTTTGAAAAGTTGAACGCCTTGCGCGAAGCGTTGGGAATAAAAAATTCGGCGCACTTTCTGGCGGAACTGACCAACGAGTTCATCCCCGATGAAGTGATTTCAGATTTTTACAAAATGGCAGACGCGCTTTTATTTCCCAGTTTTGAAGAGGGATTCGGCATTCCTATTTTGGAGGCGGGGTTTGCAGGCATTCCCGTTTTTTGTTCGGATATTCCCCCGCTCCAAAAACTGGGCGGTGAGTTTGCAGGTTATTTTTCTCCCGAAGAGAATCCCAAAGTTGTGGCAGGGATGATGGCGGAGTATTTTACAAGCAACAAAGTATTTGGCTTGCGCGCATCCATCCGCGGACAATTTACATGGGAGCGAATCTACCAATCAAAGATTAATCCCCTTCTGATTGCTTTGTCGGGGGCTTAGCCCCCGACAGAACATTTACTACGTTTTCAACGTGACCTACTCGTAAAGTAAAGGAGCCGCCATGTACCCAATCCCTCAAAATGCTTTTATCGCAAAAGTTCTTGTGCCCGTCCTGTACGGTTGTGAGCAAAAGTCTGCCATCCATGCGGCTCATGCAATTGCAGGTGACGAAAACGTTCTGCTCACCGGCTTTATTTACGTCCCGGAAGAGCAATCCCTCAGCACGGCGGCGGTGGACGCGCGCAAACTGCGGCAAACTCTCAAACAACTTTACAAGGTGAAACGAGGCGACAAATGGGCACAGGTCCATGTCTCGCATAAACCGTGGGAGGAATTGGTCAACGTTGTGAAGCGCGAAGATGTTGATCTGTTGCTGCTCGAATGGCCCTGCCATTTTGACGCGCTGAAAACATCGGTTGCTGAAGTCCTGGCACAGGCGCCCTGCAACATTGCCATCGTCAACCAGCACATTGGAGTGAACCTGAAAAATGTGCTGATCCCAATTCGCGGCGGACCGTACGCCGAGTTGAGTTTGCGTATTGCGTTGTCCATCCGTAATTCAAGCAACGCAAAAATTTCGTCGCTGCATCTTTTTCCAAACAATATTACAAGAGATCAGGATGTTGCCTTCAAAGGCGTGGATCGCGTGTTGAAAAACCTGCCCGAAATTAAACGCGAGGAAGTTGTTACGAATGATCCCGCCAACGCCGTCTTTGAAGCCGCCAAAAAATATGATCTGCTGATCATGGGTGCGTCTGCGCGCCCGATGGACGAAGTCCCATCCATTGGACCCGTTGCGGAAAAAATCATGCGCGAAAGTCGCAATGGCGTGATTGTGGTTAAAACCAAACTGCCCTACGCGATCAACCCCGCCAGTGAAGAAGCGGCGCAGACCGCCATTTCGGTGCTGGTGGATAAATGGTTCGCGGAAAACACATTCCACGCCGATGAGTTTACCGACTTGAAATATTTGCTTTCGCTGAAACAAAAGCAAAACTTAACCATCAGCCTGGCGCTTCCCGCGCTTAACGAAGAAGAGACGGTTGGCAGGGTTCTCAGGACGATCAAAAATGTCTTGATGAAGCGCGTCCCATTATTGGATGAGATCGTGCTGATCGATTCCAACTCCACAGACCGCACGCGCCAGATCGCCGAAAAAATTGGCGTGCCGATTTACATCCACCAAAAAGTATTGCCGCAGTACGGCGCGCGCAAAGGCAAAGGCGAGGCGTTGTGGAAAAGTTTGTATTGCACAAGCGGAGATATCGTTATCTGGATTGATACGGACATTGTGAATATTCATCCGCGTTTTATTTATGGATTAATCGCCCCGCTTCTTCTGCGCCCTGAGATTGATTTTGTCAAAGGGTTTTATCGCCGACCCTTGAAAGTTGGCAATAAAATGCAGGCGGGCAGTGGTGGACGTGTCACCGAGTTGACCGCGCGCCCGCTCCTCAATTTGTTTTATCCCGAACTGTCTGGCATGGTTCAGCCGCTTTCAGGCGAGTATGGCGGCAGGCGCAAAGTGTTGGAGCAACTTCCATTTTTTTCAGGCTATGGCGTTGAGATCGGCTTGTTAATTGACATGCTCGAAAAATTTGGTCTGCGATCCATCGCGCAGGTGGATTTGCAGGAACGCATCCACCACAACCAGCCGCTGGAGGCGTTGGGCAAAATGTCATTTGCCATCATTCAGGCAGTCATCCGCAAACTTGAAGTTAAATATGGTCAAAACATTTTGGAGAACATCAACAAAACCATGAAGATGATCCGCTACGAACAGGATCGCTTCTTCCTCGACATCGAAGAGATCGCCGAAGGCGAACGCCCGCCGATGATTGAAATTCCCGAATATAAAAATATCCTTTACCCAAGTGACAGTCACCTTTAAGGTGACTGTCACTTTTTATCCTACGGGGAATTAATCTTAAGCCCAAAAAATCATGGTAAAAATTTCTGGGAGTATCACCATGACAAATACAATCCTTCTTTTTATTGCAGGGCTCATCATATTGATCGTCGGCGCTGACCTACTGGTGCGCGGCGCTTCACGGCTTGCGGCGGCATTTGGCATCTCGCCGCTTGTCATTGGCTTGACCATCGTCGCAATGGGGACAGCCTCGCCCGAAATTGCAGTGTCACTTCAAGCCGCCGCCAGTGGACAAGGCGATTTGACACTCGGCAATGTGCTTGGCTCGAATATCTTCAACATCCTGTTCATCCTGGGCATCACATCCATTGTCGCGCCCATCGTCATCGCAGAACAACTCATTCGCAAGGATGCGCCGATCATGCTGGGCGTGTCCCTGCTGACGCTTGCACTGGCTTTGGATGGAAATCTCGGCTGGTTGGATGGCGCGATTCTTTTGCTTGGCTTGGGCATTTACGTGGTCTTTGCCTTGCGACAAAGCCGTGCAGAAAGCAGGGATGTGCAAAATGAATACGCACAGGAATTTGCAGATAAGGAACCGCACACGGCAAAGAAGACCATCCTCAACGCTGGCTTCATCCTGATCGGGCTGGGACTGCTGGTGCTTGGCTCGAACTGGCTGGTGGAATCTGCCGTACAGATCGCCGAGGTTCTTGGCGTGAGCGAACTGGTCATCGGGTTGACGATTGTTGCAGTTGGAACTTCATTGCCAGAAGTTGCCACCTCTGTCATTGCCGCCCTCAAAGGTGAAAGCGATATTGCTGTTGGCAATGCCGTGGGCAGCAATATTTTCAACCTGCTCGGTGTGCTGGGAATTGGCGCATTGGTCGCTCCAGGCGGTGTCTCGGTGGCGGCGCGTGTTTTGCAGTTTGACCTGCCCGTGATGGTTTTTGTGGCGCTCGTAACCCTGCCCATCTTTTACATTGATAACCGTATCTCGCGCATCGAAGGCAGTTTGCTGCTGGCGTATTACGTTGCCTATGTGACGTATGTCATTTTACGCGCCGCTGAAAGTTCCACCCTGCCCGCAATAACATTATTCATCGCGTTTTTTATTCCGATCACCTTTATTGCATTGATTGTGATTGCAATCAGGTCATCCCACGCCAAAGGCAAAACCTCGCAGGGGTTGTAAAAATATTTGTGGTATAAAAATTCAGGCGCGAAAACTGCCGTCATTCAAAACCATTTGGAGAAAATATGAATGTGACCGTCTGCATGAAACGAAATGTTGTTTCTGTCCGTGAGAAAACGACCATCCGCGAAGCAACGAATATCTTTATCAAAAAGCATATTGGCTTGCTGCCTGTTGTGGACGAGAACGACAAACCCGTCGGCGTAATTGGAATGCGCGACATGCTGACCCTTGAACTACCCGACTTCGTGACTTTCCTCGCGGATGTGGACTTTGTCCACGACTTCGGCGCGGTGGAAGATATACATCCCTCGGCAAAAACTCTGAACAAAACCGTCAAGACGTTGATGAAACCCGCCATCACAGTCGAGGAAGATTGCGGCTTACTGCGCGCCTACTCATTGCTTGTACAGCACAACCAACACGACATGCCAGTGGTTTCCAAAGAGGGAAAACTGGTGGGCATCACCTCGCGGGTGGATATCGGCGCGGCAATTCTTTCCACATGGATCAAGGCGGACAAATGACTGTCATTCCAGCGGTTCTTTCCACCATTATTTTTTTCGGAAGTCTGGTTCTGATCTTTTCCGAAAAACTTCACCGCACCATCACAGCCATTGCGGGCGCAGCATTGATGGTGGCGCTGGGACGAATTTTGGGCTTTTATTCCGAGGAAGCTGCGCTCGAAGCCATTGACTTTAACACCCTGGGACTTCTGCTGGGCATGATGATCCTTGTCGCCATGCTGGAGCCGACCGGGTTCTTTCAATATCTGGCTGTGCTCGCGGCACGTTCCTCGAAAGGGAATCCCAAACGCCTGTTTATTTTGCTGGGCACCATTACAACCGTTCTTTCCATGTTTTTGGATAACGTAACGACTGTCGTACTTATCGCTCCAGTGACCATCCTTATCTGTGAAATTGTGGGCATCAGCGTACTGCCTTTTCTGGTTTCAGAAGCCCTGCTTTCCAACACAGGCGGGGTGGCGACCCTGGTCGGTGATCCGCCCAACGTGTTGATCGGTTCCGCGGCAGGCTTTTCCTTCAACGACTTTTTGATTTATTCCATGCCGATTGTATTGGTTTCATGGGCGGGGGCATTATTTTTACTGCAATATCTTTTCAAAAAGGAATTATCCAAAAAACCGCGCAGTGTCAAAGCCATCATGCGGCTCAACC
>JAIFKY010000124.1 GCA_020049345.1 Anaerolinea sp. | reverse complement strand
ATTGCCGAAATTGACCGCGACCGGCGTATGTACTGACGACACTGGTCTGGCGACCTTCGTCATCACCAACAGCGGCAGTGATATGCCCGCCTCCTACACCTACAATGTCAAAGACAGCGCAGGCAAGGTGATCAAGACCGGCACGTTCAAACTCAATGCGGGCGGCACTGAAACAGTCACCACCAGCGGAACCTACGGCGTGTTGACCCTGTCCATCACCGATGACAAAGGCACAACCACTGACGCCGCCATGACCACCTGTGTCAAATTACCGAAACTGGTAGCGGTCGGCACCTGCGTAGAAAACACGGGATTGGCAACTTTCGTCATCACCAACAATGGCGGCGACATGCCCAAGGCTTACACCTACGTCATCAAAGACAGCGCATTTAGCGCGGTAAAGACCGCCACCTTCCAATTGAAAGCGGGTGAAAGCACATCAGTCAGCGTCGGCGGAGTTTACGGCAACCTGACCCTGTCCATCACCGATGACAAAGGCACGACCACCGACGCATCCATGACCACCTGCGCCAAGTCGCCGAATTTGACTGCGACCGGTGTTTGCGCAAACAACACCACCGATGCGACCTTCGTCATCACCAACAGCGGCAGTGATATGCCCGCGGCGTACACCTACAGCATCAAAGACAGCGCCGGCAAGGTGATCAAGACCGAAACCTTCCAACTTAAAGCGGGCGGCAGTTTATCCACCTCCGTCACTGCCGAGTTCGGCGTCCTAATGACGCTATCCATCACCGATGCCAAGGGAACATCCACGGATGCGGCGATGAGCGCGTGCAGTAAATTGGAAGAAAGATCCGCAGTTCCTGCGCTTGCCGCGGCAAAGAGTGAGCCATGTATCCAATGCTTAATCTTCCATACCTTCCGCGACGATAACCTTGAAATCTATCGCCTGGATGGAATTGAAGGACAGCCCGGCTTCGAACTGTACAATCTTTCCAAAGATGAAGCAGTAGACAGCCGACCCAGCCGCGCACCAAATGATTCACAGATTGTCTTCCAAAGCAATCGCGACGGAAACGTGGAACTGTACACCACAGACCTGTACGGCAGCGGTGAAGCAGCCCGACTGACAAATACCGTGTCCAACAACACCACCCCCATGTTTGGACCAGATGCCAAAACCATCGTTTATCAAAGTGACCGCAACGGTAACATTGACCTGTTCACAATTGATGAAACCACCGGAAAAGAACGCCAAATCACCAGCGACCCAGCCGACGACATCAACCCGTTCTATTCGCCCGATCTGGAATGGCTTGCATTCCAAAGCAACCGCAACAATAATTGGGATATATTCATTCTCAATACAAAAACGGGTAACGAATATCAGTTGACCGATACCCCAGCCAACGAGACCTTCCCCGCCTGGTCCCCGAACGGCAAACAGATCGCGTTCATTTCCGAAGAAAACGGCAAGACAGACCTGTACATCATTGACACAAACGGCGCGAACTTGAAACGCATCACCACCGATGGCAAGACCGTCAATAATGTCTGGTCGCCCGAAGGGTTCCGCATTGCCTATCAGTCAGAGCGCGATGGCAACCTGGATGTTTATAGTTACGACCTGAAAGAAAACAAGGAATACCGCGTAACTGATTATGAAGGACAAGACTCCGGCCCCACTTGGGACTGCGGCGGCACAAACCTGGCCTTCACCTCAATCCGCAACGGCGACCCCAACGTGTTTCAGGTCTTCTGGAAAGGCGGAGAAGCCGGCAACATGACGATTGACCCCGCTACCGATAAATGGTCACAATGGCGTCCTTCCAACGATGTATCCAGCACGGGTTATTAACAGGACGTTCCAAATAAAATAAAGCAGGCAATCTCTCCAGCGGAAAAAATCCGCTGGAGAGATTTGCATATTTTATAAAAAAGGGTATAGTCGGGTTATGCAAATCTTAGCCTATACAATTGCGTTTGCTATTCCACTGGCATCACTTTTTCTGATCTACAAGTTGGATCTGTATAAAACTGGACAGTTCTACACCATCTTCATTTGCGGCATTGCCGGATGGGTGGCGTATCAGACGGCTGGATTTATCAATGGCACGATCATCCATCAGGGTTGGATGGGGCGCATGGATGTGATCCGCTATGCTGCGCCGGTTATCGAAGAAATCCTCAAGGGGCTGGTTTTGTGGGCATTGGTGCGGCGCGCCAATTTTACGTATTTCGTCGAAGGCGCGATGTATGGATTTACCGCCGGAATCGGTTTCGCAATCGTCGAAAATTTTCAATATATTAATGGCTCGCCCGATGCAGGGTTTGCAATTGCCATCAGCCGTGTATTCTCAACCAATTTGATCCACGCCACCACCTGCGGTTTGCTAGGCATTGCGCTGGGGATGGCTCGGTTTGAACGCCTGCCACGCCAAATCCTTTACAGCCTGAGCGGGCTGCTAATTGCCATGATCCTGCACATTGGATTCAACAACATGGTAACGCGCGTCAACAGCGGACTGTTGTTGCTCTACGCCATTGTGAGCGGACTTGGCGGCGCAGGCTTGATCGCGCTCGCCATCCGTCGCGGATTCAAAGAAGAAAAAGACTGGCTTATTGAAAAACTGGGGATGATTGATCGCGTAACTTCAAACGAAGCGAAAATTATTCAGAACATCGAAAACATGTCAGCAATTCTCAAACCGCTGGCAGAACGCTACGGTAAAACAGAAGCCGCAAAGATCGAAAAGTTACTGCTTGCCCAGGCGCGAATAGGTCTCTTGCGTAAGTCTTTGGATAAACTAACCGACGAAAAAATGAAACGTTCGGTTGAAAATCAACTGGCAAAACTGCGCGGCGAAATGGAAACCGCCCAACGCACGGTGGGCACATACGCCATGCTCCAACTGCGCCACACGCTTCCCGAAGAAGTCAGCCCGGTTTGGGGCAAGTTGCAATCGATCATTCAGGAACGCGCAGCTGCGCCGCAAACACCAGGCGGGGCAAACCTATGGAACAATCTAAAATCACGCCAGGAAAAAACGGCGGAACCAAAACAGGAGAGTGAATCATGAGTCAAATTATTTCAATCCATTCCTTTCGCGGCGGCACGGGTAAATCCAACGTAACCGCCAACCTGGCAGCGCAAGCCGCAATGGCAGGCAAACGCGTCGCCGTGGTGGATACAGATATTCAATCACCGGGCATCCACGTTCTGTTTGGGCTGGATGAAAGCAGCATGAAACAAACCCTGAACGATTACCTGCACGATAAATGCGCCGTGACCGATGCGGCGTTTCTGGTTGGACGCGGCTCCACCCCCCAGCCCGGAGCGGCTCAACTTGCAGATAAATCTCTCTGGCTGGTACCTTCGAGCATTAATACGAGCGAAGTCAGCCGCGTGGTGCGCGATGGCTATGATTTCAACACCCTCAATAAAGGCTTCAAAACCCTGCGAAAAGAACTGCAACTGGATTATTTATTAATCGATACTCACCCTGGCATCAACGAAGAAACCCTGCTCTCGGTTGGTATTTCAGATGAAATGGTCATCATCCTGCGTCCTGACCAACAGGATTTTCAAGGCACAGCCGTAACCTTGGATGTAGCCCGCAGTCTGGATGTTCCAACCATTCGACTGTTGGTAAATAAAGCGCTTACAAGATATGATCGCAGCCAGATTCGATCCGAAGTGGAAGATAAATTCCACGCTCCGGTGGCAGGCGTTCTGCCATTGAATGAAGACATGGTTGAATTGGGAAGTTCCGACATTTTCTCATTGCGCTTTCCCGATCACCCCTGGTCACAGGAATTACGCAGAGCAGCGAAAACAATTTTGAATTTGGCATAAACGGGAGAATGACCATGAAATGTTGGTTCTGTGAAGATGATGCGCGCGCGGTATGCTCATTCTGCGGACGGGGAGTTTGCAGAGATCACGCCAGTAAAATGTCCAGTTTTGTTGCCATGTTCAATGGCGGCAACGACACCCCCAAAGGGTTAGCAGTGGCAGATGTGATCTGGTGCGGCGAATGTCAGCCCCAGCCTGAGCCAATTTCAATGCCTGAGTTATTCTGATTTCCCGCGAGGAACCATGAGCGGAATATTTGATCGATTACAAAAGAAAATGGAAGTGGAAACCCAGCAGGACGGAATCAGCCCGCTGGATATGGCTGCGCTGCCCCCTTTACTGCGGAAGGTCATGCGCTATATGTTGCGCGAATATGAAATGTTGTACTCGGAAATTTGCCAATGGGCTAAAGAACTGCCAGAAGAGGAACGCCCAAGCCAGGCAGACTTGGATCAAGCGCTGGAAACTCTCAGCAAACAATTCTGGTTGATCAAACGCGGCGAGGGAGAACGGGTGCGCTACCAAGCCAACCTGCGCCGCAAAGCAGGCAGTAAACTGGGACCCGGCGCATGGAATGTTCTGGACACCAGAATAGCCGCCATAAAAAAAGAGCCGCCCCAAGAATAAAGGGGCGGCTCGCACAACACTATAATTGTTCTGCAAGTTCTTTGATGCGAACTGTTAAAGGATGCTGCGGGTAGAAAAGCACAAATGGCTTTCCGCTGGAAAGAGTCATCAGTTCTTCTGTATGGTTCAGCACAAAGCCTCCATCACAATGATACGTCTGCTCAAGTTGCAGGCGGGCATCTTCCAAATTAAGGTTTTCCGGGGCATCGTTCAAAACCAGGTGAACGGCGGGGATTTGCAGCCTGTGAATCATATCAACGGTCACAGCGGTGCCTTGAAAATCATGTTTGTCAGAATGTAAAACCAGAATAATTGTATTGGAAACCGCAATTGCCTGCAACGTGTCTTGATTCAAACCAGCGGGGGTATCCACCAGCAGAAAATCCAGTTCCAGTTCTTTTTCCAATAGTTCCAAACCATCCATATAATGATCAAGATTCGGGGGTGTGCGAATGATTTGCATAATGTCGGCAATCTTGCTGCTGGCAGGAATCACAAACAGTTTTCCACTGGTATCTGGCAAAAAGCGCGCTGTTACGTCCTGAACTGTGGAAAGGATGTCGCATTTATCCCATAAATAATCGTTGAGCACGCGGGTGGATTCTGCCTCAGGCAGATCGAAAAACAAGTGAATACTGGGCGCCTGAAAATCTGTATCAAT
>JAIFKY010000130.1 GCA_020049345.1 Anaerolinea sp. | reverse complement strand
AAAGTCGGCAAGGAAATCATGAGTCTTTTGCTGAACCTGAACACGGATCACGGCACAACCCTGATCATCGTCACCCACGACCCCTTGATCGCGGCACAAACCCAGCGCGTCATCCGTCTGCGTGACGGCGAACTTGACCGGGCTTATGAAGAAAACGAAGGGAGCAAAAAATGAGTTTCGGACAAGCCCTTCTTGAAGCGATTGAAAGTTTGAATGGCAACAAAATGCGTTCTGGCCTCACAGTGCTAGGCATTGTGATTGGCGTTGCCGCGGTTATTGCCATGCTGGCGGTGGGTAACGGGGCACAGGCAGCCATTACCGGCTCCATCAGCAGCATTGGAACAAACCTGTTGTTTGTATTCCGCGGCGGACCTGAACAGGGCGGCGGCGGTCCTCCTGGACGCGGCGGGAGCGGCAACAATGACCGCCCGCTGACCATGGGCGATGCAGAAGCCATTGCCGACCCGTTTGCTGCGCCTTCTGTGGCGGCGGTTGCCCCCACCATTCAGGGTAACGGAGTCATCTCGTACGGCGGCGAAACCACATCCACCACCATTTCAGGCGTCACCTCGGCATATTCATCCGTCCGCAACATGGAACTCGCCGAGGGAGACTTTGTCAACGAGGAACATATCAATGGGCGCATGTCGGTTGTGGTTCTTGGACCCGAAACCGCTGACGCCCTTTTTGGATATCACGATGGCATTGTGGGCGAAACCGTCCGCATCGAAGGACAGCCTTTCCGCGTGATCGGTGTTTTGGTCGCCAAAGGCGGCGGATCAATGGGCAGTGAGGATGCTGCTGCTTACATTCCGTTCACCACTGCCCAGGCGCGTCTGCTCAAACGCGGCTCGCTCGACCAGGTGGATGTTATTTTCGCCCAAGCCACCAGCGCCGAAACCGTAACCTCAGCAGCGGATGAAATCTCGAATATCCTGCGCCAACGCCATCGCACGCCCATCGGCGAGGATGATTTCACCGTCTTTACCCAACAGGACTTTTTGCAAACCTTTCAAGCCATCACCGGCGTACTGACCATCTTCCTCGGCGGCATCGCGGGGATTTCCCTGCTGGTGGGCGGCATCGGCATTATGAACATCATGCTGGTCTCAGTGACGGAACGCACGCGCGAGATCGGTCTGCGCAAGGCATTGGGTGCGCGCAAGAAGGATATTCTGCTGCAATTTTTGACCGAGTCGTCCCTGCTCAGTTTGCTTGGCGGCATCATCGGTATTCTGTTCGGCTGGCTGATTGCCTTCGTCGTTGGCAAGGTCGCCGTTGCAACGGGAAACAACTTCACCCCCATCGTCGGCACGGATGCCATCCTGCTCTCGACCAGCTTCTCGGCGATCATCGGTCTATTCTTTGGGATCTACCCCGCCAGCCGCGCCGCGAGTCTTGAACCCGTGGAAGCGCTGCGACACGAATAGGCATGTAAATGATCAAGCCATTAAAGAAATTTTCAAGCGTCTCAATTGTCATGCTATTTGTTTTCTTATTTCAAGCATGTGTGCAAGTCAAAGCGAATACTCCGGTTGCCCTGCCTACAGCGCGAAATATTGAGCCGCTTGCCACGGAATTTCCCACCCAAACAGCAACAGCGGAAATTCCAACCCCGACCGAAACCAGGGTTATTCCAACAGCCACAGTTTTGCCCAAAGTCACACTCAATGTGGTGAAAGGAAATCTATTCGTTCGTCGCGGACCCGACATGGCGTTTAATCCCATTGGCGTGCTTTACAAAGACACTCAAACAAAAGTGATTGCCCGCGATGTGCTTTCCAATTGGGTACAAATTGAAATTCCAAATTCTGATAAAACAGGCTGGGTATCGACCAAAACCAAATATTCGGAATTTGACGGCGAAATAAAAAACCTGCCTGAATACACCCCCACCGAATGGCCTGTGGCGGCATACCTGTTGAACTGCACCTATCATCAAATGTATGTTCAACCCATTGATGTGGTAATCCCCCCTTATTCACAGTACCCCGACAATGAGGTTTGGATCTACCCTGGCACCTATAAAATTTATGATATTGATGTATCTGGCGACCCCCAAGTTGATCAAGTTGTCGTTCAAGAAGGCTCCGAGATTGAACTCCGCTACGATGGTTTGGGCGGGCGTCGTAAATGCCCTTAATTTTGAAAAAAGAGACCGCCGCTGATAAAGCGGCGGTCTCTTTTTTTATCCCTCAAAAGGGAGTGACTAACAGAATGGGCTAAGCCCTCTTTACCACAGAGATCACGGAGATTTTTCTCAGAGACTGTTTTATAAGCCCGTTTTTTGACCACAAAGGCACGAAGTCTCAAAGACTCGAAGGAAAAACTTTGTAGCTTTGTGTTTTGGTGACTTCGTGGTGAAGTTATTAGACAGTCTTTTAGAGTTTTTTTCAGTGATCTCTGTGCGCTCTGTGGTGAAATATTTTGGCAAGCCCACAAAATTAGACACTCCCCTTCAAAAAAGAAAATCCCGATTCATTCCATTTACGATAAAATCAACTTGTACATTGTAAATTTTTTTCAGCCAAACAAGGAGATTTTTATGTCTGAAAAGTTGGATCGGCTTAAGGAAATTCTCGGAGAAGTCTCAGACCTGCAACACGCCGAAAGCGTGCTGGACTGGGATCAGAACGTAAATATGCCGCCTGGCGGCAGTGAAGCGCGCGGACAACAACTAGCCACGCTGGGCAAAATTGCACATGAAAAATCAACTTCAGATGAAGTTGGAAATTTACTGGAAGACCTCAAATCAGAAATTACCGATTCGGATTCGGACGACGCCGCATTGATCCGCATCGCCGCGCGTGATTTCGAGAAAGCCATGCGCGTGCCTGCCAAATTTGTCGCCGAACAAGCCATCGTCACCAGCAAGGCATTTGAAACATGGATCGAAGCAAAAGGAAAATCTGATTTCACCATCTTTCGCCCGCACCTTGAAAAAGTTGTTGAACTCGTGCGTGAATATATCTCCTTCTTCCCGCCTGCCAATCACCCCTACGACACACTGCTCGATGACTATGAACCCGGCATGAAGACCGCCGAAGTGCAGACAATTTTTGACAACCTGCGCCCAAAACAGGTGGAACTGATCAAAGCCATTAACTCTGCCAAACAGGTCAAGGATGATTTTCTCCACAAAAAATATAGCGAAAAGAAAGTCTGGGACTTCGGCGAAGCCATCATCACCAAGTTCGGTTACGAGTGGAGTCGCGGCAGGCAGGATAAAGCTCCTCACCCATTCCAAACAACATTCAGCGTAAACGATACGCGCATCACAAACCGCTATGAAGTGGACAACCCGCTATCCACGCTCTACAGCGCCATGCACGAAGCAGGACACGCCATGTACGAACAAGGCAGTAATCCCGCCTACGAGCGCACGCCGTTGGCAGGCGGCACCTCGCTTGCCGTGCATGAATCGCAATCGCGCATGTGGGAAAATCTCGTGGGGCGCTCGCTTCCATTTTGCGAACATTTCTTCCCTGAATTGAAAAAAACCTTCCCCTCGCAGTTGAACGGCGTGAGCGTTAAGTCATTCTACAAAGCCATCAACAAAGTTGAATCATCCCTAATCCGCGTCAATTCAGATGAAGCCACCTATAACCTGCATGTCATGCTGCGGCTTGAACTTGAAATTGGCATGGTCGAAGGCAAATTTGCAGTGAAAGACTTGCCCGAAATCTGGAACGCAAAAATGAACGACTACCTTGGCATCGTCCCGCCGAATGACGCGCAGGGCGTTTTGCAGGACGTTCACTGGGCAAGCGGGCTGATGGGCTACTTCTCAACCTACGCGCTGGGCAACCTCGTCTCGGCGCAGTTATGGGAAAAGATCAACGAAGACATCAAAGACCTCGACGATCAAATTCGCAAGGGAAAATTTGATACATTGCTCGGCTGGCTGCGCGAAAAGGTGCATATCCATGCCCGCAAATATGATCCACAAGAACTGGTACAGAGGGTCACTGGCTCAAAAATCGACGCCGCCGCTTACGTGCGCTATTTAACAAAAAAATACAGCGATATTTACGGACTGTAAATAAAACATCCCGCATGAAGATTGTGCGGGATGTTGATTCCAATCAACCATGAAACATAAAATTCTGATCATCGCATCCATCCTCACGCTTTTAGTGGGTTGCTCACAAGCAGTAGAGTCAACGCCCACGCCTTTTCCGCCCGGACAAATCTCAACCATTGTTGCATTAACCGGAGAAGCCATCTTCGCCACAGCCAGCGCATTGGCGCCTCTGCCAACTGAAACGCCCCTGCCCACCGAAACAGTCATCGCCGCCACGCCGCTGCCCACTGTCACCCCAACCTTCGAGCCAGGCTTTACCGAGTTCGCGCAGATCCGTTTTATCTCACCTGGTCCAATGTCCAGCCTGATCTCGCCCATCAACCTGCAAGCGCTGCTTACCTCAGGCGAAAGCCAAATCATGCGGATAGACTTGCTCGGCGAAAATGGGAACGTTCTGCAACGGGTGGTGGAACAGGTAAGACGCAACCCCAGCGGCGGCGTGTACCGAAATTTTGATCTTTCGTTTGAAATACGCGCCGTATCTGAAAGAGGATATATCCGCATCAGTTCCAAAGATGATCATGGGCGCATTCAGGCGCTCAACACCATGCCGGTGCTTTTATATTCCATCGGCGAAAACCAGATTACGCCAATCGGAAATATGATGTATGAACGGGTCATGTACGAAGGGCTGAAAGAGGGCGATGAAGTTTTTGGCGGCGTATTAAACCTAAAAGGACGTTTTTGGCCCTACAACACCCAGCCGATGTTTTTAGAATTACTGCTGCCAAGCGGACAGCCCGTTTCATCACGCACAATTTACCCCAACGGAATTGACACACAATCATTCGAAACCACGCTCCCCTACAAAGTTACCGAACCAACGCTGGTACGGCTTTCCATTCATCAGGATAACCTCGACCTTCCCAGCGACCCCGACCTAAAAAAATATATTTATGTTCACACCATGGAGTTAATGTTGTATCCGTAATAATAATAGACCTCTTGCATAAGTAAAGCGTTGTAAACCACAAAACCAAGACACTAGGTCACTAAGTTTTTCCCTTTGAGTCTTCGAGACTTTGTGCCTTTGTGGTCAAAAATGGACTTTTGCAAGAGGTCTAATAAAAAAACCGCCATCAAATTGATGGCGGTTTTTTTATTTACACAAAACTTACTTCTTGGCGGGGGCGTCTTCTTCTTTCTTGCCACGCTCAACGCTAATGCCAGGGGCGGCGGCTTCAGCGCCAGCAACAGCCGCTTCATCAGCGACTTCTTCCTTGGCAAGGGTGGCGATGATCACAATGTCGTCAGCGTCATCCAATACTGTAACATTCTCAGGAAGGGGAATATCGCTGATGCGAATGTTATTGCCAATTTCCTTGATGGAGGAAATATCAACGTTGATACGCTCAGGCAGGTTGGCGGGCAAACATTCCACTTCGAATGCGTCCATGCGATGCACAAGCACGGCGCTGTAATCTTTCACCGCAGAGGAAATGCCCGTGAATGTAAGGCGTACCTTGGTGCGGATCATCTCGGTTAGATCCAACGCGAGGAAATCAATGTGTGTCAGGTTGCCTTTGATAAAATCACGCTGTTTTTCGCGTACCAGAGCCGCATACTCTTCGCCTTCAACATCAAGGGTCACAAGTGTGGAGGAGGTCAACTTGGCAAATACCAGTCCAGCCGTGTGCGCTTCCAATGAAATGGAAATCGGCTCAACGTGACGACCATAGATCACAGCCGGCAGTTGTCCTGCGCGACGCAAAGCCTTTACCTGCTTGCCTGTTACACTGCGTTTTGTAGCCTTTAAAACAATCTTTTCCATCGTTACTCCTTGGGCGCCTCTCACCGTGTCATTCACGGTTACCTTCACCCTATCAAATGAATTTCTGAAAAGCGACCGCGTCGCCAAACATTCAATTTATTTTCGGCCGAACAACATACGCCCCAACAAGAGCATACCCCCCGCAAACAGTCCGCCGACCAAGCCTGCGATCAATGCGCCACGCGTATCTATCACAGTTGTTACATTGCCTTCCACATTGCGCGCCAGAAGGATGACAGACTCAATCCGATCCCCACGGATTTCCTGCCCTGCCACGATGCCCGCGTAGGCGTTGCCGAACTCAACGCTGCCAGCCACGACCAAGCCTGCGTTGCCATTTACAGACATTTTCTCAGCCCGGGCAGCCGCCACCATGCTGTCTTGCACGGTCACAACATCAGCCTGTGCAAAGGCAACCGCCGATTGTTGTAGACTGACACTTCCCGCGTTTACTTCCAAGGCGGCGCTCTGATTCAACTCTACATCTTCGGCATGAATCGTCTGTGCCGAACTTTGGTGAATCCGCACCAAGCCAGCCTCCACCGTTTCTACATCAACTTGTGAGAGGTTGGTCACTTGCGGCTGGTCGTTTTCAGGGGATGAATTTGAATCGGTCATTTTATACTCTTGGGCAGAAAATAAGCCTCCCCACGGAGGCATAGGATAAAGAACGGCTCGGATTGTATACGTGGGAAGATGTTTCGTCAAGTGATTTGATGAAAAACCTCCACCCTTACAGGGTGAAGGTTTGAAAATGTTTGGGTGGCTAATCTTGTGGGCTTGCCAAAAGATTTAGAGACTGTTTAATAACTTCACCACGAAGTCACCAAGACACAAAGCCACAAAATTTTTCCCTTCGAGTCTTTGAGACTTCGTGCCTTTGTGGTCAAAAAGCAGGCTTATTAAACAGTCTCTTAACCACGGAGACCACAGAACTCACGGAGAAAACCCCTTAAAAATCTCTGTGGACTTTGTGTGCTCCGTGGTAAGAGGTCTTCATTGCCCATTCTTTTAGTCACTCCCGAAAATGTTTGGGCTGGGATAAATCTCAAATCACAGGAGCAAGCCCAGGGTTGGGTATGATGCGGTTCTTAATCAAATTATGGGTCTTGAATTTCTGCGGCGCGCAGGGTGTTCTTCATCAACATGGCAATGGTCATGGGACCTACGCCGCCTGGTACGGGGGTGAGGAAACCCGCCACTTCCTTGGCTTCGGCAAAGTGAACATCGCCCACGAGGCGTTGCCCGCTTTTCTTGGTGGCGTCTGGCACGGCGTTGATGCCAACATCAATGACTGCCGCGCCGGGTTTGATCCAGTCGCCGCGCACCATTTCGGTTTTGCCGATTGCGGCAATGATGATGTCAGCCTGTCTGACGGTGCCTGGCAAATCTTTTGTGCGCGAGTGGCAGACTGTGACTGTTGCGTTTCTGCCGATCAACAATAATGCGGCGGGCATACCGACGATGTTTGAACGTCCCAAGACAACCGCGTTTGCGCCTTCAATTTTTACGCCCGATTTTTCGAGCAGGTAGATACAGCCGTAAGGGGTGCAAGGCACAAACAAAGGTTCGCGTCCCTTTTGCGCTAAACGTCCAATGTTAAGCGGAGAAAAGCCATCTACGTCTTTTTCAATGTTGATCAGGGAAAGAACGCGCTCTTCGTTGAGGTGCGATGGCATGGGCAGTTGAACAAGGATGCCGCTGACGGTCTTGTCTGCATTCAGCCGCTTGACGAGCGCTTCGACTTCTTCCTGGGTTGCGCTGGCGGGCAAATGCTCGCTGATGGAGCCCATGCCCAGTTCCTGACAAGCCTTGCCTTTGGATGCAACATACGCCGCTGAATCAGGGCGGTCGCCAACGAGAACAGTCGCTAATGTTGGTTTCATTTTCCCTGCCGCTGTACGTTTGGCAACGGTTGCCGCGACTTCATCACGCACTTGCTGGGCGATCAGTTTTCCATCAATAAGTTGCGCTGTCATTTTTTGCTCCTGTTTAAGTTTTGTGAAACATTACACAAGAATTATACAGTTATTCTTCCAATTCAAAAGGTGACACATATCCTGATTTATGGTTTTAACGCCACGAAGTTATCGAAGATCACATCCACGCCGGGTTGGGTGAACGTGCCGGCGAGCAGTCCAACGTCGCCTGATTTTAATCTGTCATCCTGGACTGTGGCAACTTGAAACCCATTTACATAAAATGTAAGCGTATTTCCGGCACAATCAGCCCGCAGGTGGTTGACAGCCAGCCCTATTTTAATGCTGTTGTTTACCTGCATTTCACTTTGACCGAGCAAAACACCCTGCCCACCGGTATAAATACCGATGCCGTAAAAGCCGTCGCTTGAAATTAGGAAAAAATAATAATCATCGCCGGTAAAGCGGCAGACTAAGCCGATGCGGTTTTCGTCGGGTCCGCCCAGTTTGCCTGCATCCACTTCCATGCGGACATCGGCAAAGTTTTTATGCGGCGTAGACCAAAAGTTTGTGTTGAGTGAATTGACTAACATGCGATACCCGGTCGCGTCGTAATCCATTGTGCCTTCGGCGGCAGTGAAGCGATCCCAGCCTGAGATGGGTCGCGTAAAGTCATCTTGAAAGAGAACGCTCCCTGAAAGCGCGGTTTGATCCTGCGGCGCAGAAGTTACAGGCGCAGTTGTGGAACAGGCAAGAGAAAGAACGATCAATGTGGAGAATAAAATAAACAGGCGGTTCATGGGCGTGATTTTATCATGGCAGTTTGCGTAAAAGACCAATCTATCGCAGAACGCGCGTAAAATCGAATTTGATTTCACCCAAAACTTTGAGAGACTGTTTAATAACTTAACCACGAAGTCACCAAGAGAGACTGTTTAATAACTTAACCACGAAGTCACCAAGACACAAAGCCACAAAGTTTTTCCCTTCGAGTCTTTGAGACTTCGTGCCTTTGTGGCCAAAAAAGCGGGCTTATTAAACAGCCTCTGAGGCGATGCGTACCATTGGTGGGAGAATAAAAAAATGCCCAAATCTATTTTGGGCATTTTTTTATTAGACCTCTTACATAAGTAAAGCGTTGAAAACCACAAAGTCACCAAGTTCTTTTCCTTTGAGTCTTCGAGACTTTGTGGTCAAAAATGGACTTTTGCAAGAGATCTATTCTCTTATTTCGGCTCTTTCGGCTCTGAGGCTTTTTTCTTTGTCGCTGATTTTGGTTTAACCGTCGTTTTGGCTTTCGGCTTTGCGCTGGGTGTTTTCTTTACCGGCTCTGCTTCATCTTCTTCCACAATATCTTCGGAGAATGATTTCGCGCGGGCGCGCAGACTCTTCACGACGGGTTTGATCTGGTATTCCTCTTCCCAGCCTTGGGCAAACGCCAATTGCAGTTTTCCGTAGCGGATAAGCAACATCACCACGCCTGCAACTGCCATCAAAAGTGAAACAAACATGGAGTATGTGACGAAGGAATTTCCAATGCGCGGCTGGTCTGGGCGGAAAATTTCAATGAAAGCGCGCGCCAGTCCTGCAAGTACCAACCAGCCCGAAAAGACTGCGCCGGGCTTCATCTTTTCCACATATTGACGGGAAACCCAGAGCAACAATAATGCCAGTAAAATGTTCAAGATCATTTCGTAGGCAAAGGTTGGGTGAAAACGAGTGGATTCAACGGGGAAAAGACTCAAGTCGGCGTATTGCGCGAGACGGTGCCCAGCCTCAATTGGAATGCCCCAAGGAAGTTTGGTCGGCTGTCCGTACAGTTCCTGATTGATGAAATTTGCGGGGCGCGCCAAGGCCTGTCCAATAAATACGGCAGGCGCAATAGAGTCGAGAAAAAGCCAGAAATCCAGTTTATTATTTTTCAGGAAAAAGAATAAGGTGATTGCGCCAAAAAGCAGACCGCCAAAAAAGTGCAGCCCGCCTTCGGGAATGTTTAGGATTTTGGAAGGGTTATCTATGTAATAAGTACTGCCGCCGAAGATATTGTTAACCACATACCACAAACGCGCGCCAAGAATGCCGAAAGGCAAAACCCAGACCATGACATCCCAAATTGCGTCGCCGTTTTCGCCGCGCCGTCGAATTTCCCGTTCTGCGATCCACGCACCCACCACTGCGCCAAACATGACCAGCACGCCATACCAGCGCAAAATGATCACGAAATTAAATAGTTTGAATTGAAAAATTACAGGATCTATCATTGATTACCTCATGAATTAATTTTTAAAGATTATATCATCCAAAAAAACGCGCCTTATTGACAAACTTCATCATCTCGTATATCCTGAACATGTCGTCAACACCAACAACAAACAAGGGAGATACCATGAATCAAACTGATTTGAAATGGGAACGTATTCGCACATGGTTATTATGGCTGGCGCTTCCACTTGCGCTTGGAATATTAATCGCCTCCTTCGTTCCACAGCCAGTGATCGGCATCATCCGCCTCGAAGACGCCATCTACTCTTACTCGGCGCGCGACATGATCACCCAGATCAATTACGCCATTGATCACCCTGAAATCCGCGCGGTGGTTCTGGCTTTTGACAGCCCCGGCGGTACCGTAGTAGATACCGAAGCGGTGTACCTGGAACTGGCGCGGTTGCGCGCGAAAAAGCCCGTGGTCACAGCCGTCAACGGCATGGCGGCCAGCGGCGCGTACTATCTCTCAGTAAATACAGATTACATTTACGCCAAACCAACCTCCATGGTTGGCAACATTGGCGTGATCACCTACCTGCCCAGCGCTCCGATTATTTATGAAGAAATCATCTCCACTGGACCCTATAAATTATGGGGATCATCGCGTGATTCTGAAATGCGCGTGGTGGATATGATCAAGGACGGCTTCTACCAAGCCGTCATGCTCGGACGCGGCGATCGGATCAAGGTTGGTCCTGAAGAAGTTTTGAGCGGAAAAATTTGGATCGGAAGCGAAGCCGTACGCATCGGCATCGCAGATGAAATTGGCACCGAAAGAGACGCGTTCAACAAAGCCGCCGAGTTGGCGCAAGTGAAAAATTACAAAGTAACCGACCTGCGTGAATTATCAGGCATTGTAGATCCCTACTCTTCCTACTTCTTTCAGATGCAGGAAGGCGTTACCCTGCCTTACCCAACTGAGCCAGGCACATACATGCTGTTCATCCCAGAATTACCAGTGAAAAAATAGGAAGCCGCCATGAAAAAGAATATGCTCTGGATCGCACTGGCCGCCTTGATCATCCCCGCCCTTGCGCGCGGACTGTGGTTCTATCGCGGCATACCCCATCAGCCAAAAATCTCCACACCTGATTATCAATCTCTCACTATTTCCGAAATTCCATTGGAAGCGCCAGCAGCCGATGCAAAGATTAAACAAACCAGCGGCGTAGTACTATTTGACCTCGCGCACACCAATCAATACCAACCATCCGAAATGCAATCGCTCAGTGAGGCAATTGCAAAACGCGGCGGACAAGTGGAAACAATTTCAGACACGACCCTGTTGGAATACAAGTTGAAATACACCAGCACATACGTCATCGTTTCCCCCTCCGCCCCATTCGCCGATGATGAACTGCGTATCATCCAGGACTATGTGAAACGCGGCGGAAGATTACTGGTCTTTACCGATGCCACACGCGGCATTCTCTATTATGACTGGTACACCGGAGCGCAAATCAACTACTCTGACGCAAGCATGGTAAACCCATTGCTTGCGGCGTATGGAATTGCAATCAACAACGATTATCTGTACGATGTGAAAGAACATGAAGGCAACTTCCGCAACGTCTTCTTTGATAAATTCGGCAAAGATGAATTGACCTTTGGACTCAAACAAGTGGCGTTTTACGGAACGCACTCGATCAAATCATCCTCAGGGTTGACCCTGCTTCGAGGAGCAGAATCCACCCTCTCGTCGGTGAATGACGCGCACGATCCGGCTGAAGGCGGCGCAGCCATCAGCGAAAATGGAAACGTCCTCGCCTTCGGTGATTTCACCTTCCTCACATCGCCCTACCAAAACGCCGCAGACAACGCCACTCTGATCGAAAATATTGCAGACTTTACGCTGGGCGGCAAACAAACGATCACGCTGGCAAGTTTCCCCTACATCTTCACGCAGTCGGTTGTGCAAGTCTACCCCGTATCTGAAATCGAACTGACGCCGGAAACCATCGCCGCACTCAGCGGATTGCAAACCTCGCTGATTTCCGTGGGATCATCCATGGAGATCGTAAACAAAGCGCCGCGCAGTGGAGATACATTAGTCC